>CAYVBG010000006.1:0-9131 GCA_964449205.1 uncultured Zetaproteobacteria bacterium
ATCGCCAACATGCGCTATTCGATTTCCAACACCGCCGAATATGGCGATCTGACGCGCGGCCCGCGCATTATCACCGACGAAACCAAGGCCGAGATGCGCCGGATTCTGAAGGAAATCCAGAACGGCGATTTCGCCCGCGAGTTCGTGGAGGAATGCAACTCCGGCAAGATTTCGATGAATGCCAAGCGCCGGCTCGCATCAGAGCATGAAATCGAGCGCGTGGGTGAAACGCTGCGCGCGATGATGAGCTGGATCGGCGAATCGAAGATCGTGGACAAAAGCCGCAACTGACGCATCCGCCTTCGGTTCGGATGCTTTCGGGAGGCCATTTGCGGCCTCCCGTTTTGTTTCCATCCGCCCGGATATTCGCGCTACAACCAGTCCACGATGAAGCGGGCCACGGGTTTCGTGAAGTCATCATCCGTCCAGTAGCCTTGATGCGACATCGGGTTCCAACTGGTCAGCAGTCCGCCGGCATTGATGGCCCGATCTTCGCTGACGACCTTGGCGTAGCGGGCGTTGATGGCTTTGAGCGGGTAGCCCAGCACATCGTCGGGATCGTAGAAATTCAGCCAACGGGCCTTCCTGCGCTGTGCGGCATTCAGACCGCGGCCCGGAAAGCGGATGGGCCGAATGGCCGATTTTTTGTACGCCAGTGTGAACAGAGGAATATTGCAACCGAAGGTGATGAGTCCGGCCAACGTTTCCATGCGTTGGAACTTGCTGTCGGCCGGTGGCGCGACCGGCTTTCCTTGCTGCATGTCCCAGATGTAGTTGGAAACAATATGCCCGCCCAGCGAATGCGCCATGACAATCAATGGTGTGTCCTCGCCGGAATCGAGGGTGGCGATGGCGTCGCGTATGCGGGTGTGAATCTCGCGATAGGCCGAGGTGCAGACATTGGCGGTGCGGCGATAGGCCGAGGCGTCGCCAAAGGCGCGGAGCATGAAACGCCGCAAGCTCATCCAGTCCAGTTCGTTGTTGGCGTTTGCGGCTTGCAGATACTCCTTTTCGCGTGCTTCGAGGATATCCGCCCACCAGATTTCCGCCCATCGCGCCCGGGCCGCATTCGTGCCCAGCCTGCGGTTGATTTCCTCGCGCATGGGCGCGGAGTAGCCGGGCTGCTGCGAGCCCATGCCATGAATGACCGCGATTCGCACCTCCGACATGGCCGCCTCCTCTGTGGGGAGATGCCCGTGTAATAGACGAAAACGTGCGTGGCCGGAAGGCGGATGCGCGGATCAGCGCATTTTGTAGCGGCGTTGCAGATCGCGACGCACGTCGCGTTCCTTCATCGCGTGCCGTTTGTCATACAGTTTCTTGCCGCGCGCCAGCCCCAGTTGCAGCTTGGCGTAGCCACGTTCGTTGAAATAGAGCTTCAGCGGCACCAGCGCCAGCCCCTTTTCCTTCAGTTTGCCGGTCAGGCGGCTGATCTCCCGCTTGTGCAACAGCAACTCGCGCGTGCGGCGCGGATCGGCGGGATTGTTCATCGCGGCGGGTTTGTAGGGGTTGATGTGGCAGCCCACCAGCAGCACCTTGCCGTTGCGCACGATGCAGTGGGCCTCGGCCAGGCTGGCCTGCCCCGCGCGGATGGATTTCACCTCGGGTCCGGTCAGGATGATGCCGGCCTCGAAGGTTTCGAGGATGTGGTAGTCGTGCCGGGCGCGGCGGTTGACGACGCTCATGCGCCGGATGATAACGCCTTTCGCGCCCGCGCGCGCCGGTGAAAACAAAACGGGACGGCCCGCGGGCCGCCCCGTCGCGGGGCAGGATGGTTGAGAGCCTACAGTGTTTTCATGAAGGCGATGATTTCATCCTGCTTGGCCTTGTCGCACACCTTCTGGGGCGGCATCTTGGTCTTGGCGTGCGGATCGCCGGTGAATTCCTTCACCGCCTCCTTGGAGTCGCACATCCAGTGGCGCAGGTGCGCCTCGTCCCACACCCAAGGGTCGCCCTTGATATACTTGGTGAACTTGTAGCGGAAGCCCGGCATGCTGCCGGCCTTGCGGCCGTAGATGCCCTTCCAGCCGGGCCCGACCTTGTTTTTGGCGTCGAAATTATGGCAGGCCTTGCACTTGCTGTAGGCCGCTGCATTGGCCATCGGCCCGGTGGCGATGATGGCTGCCAGCATCAGCGTGGCTGCCACCGTGATTCGAACGATGAATCGCATTGAAACACCCCCTCTCTCAGAATGGTTTTGCGGGCGCGCCCCGCCCGGCCGAGTATGCCCGGGACACGACCGGTTGCGCCAGTGGGAAAAATTGCACCCGCGATCATGGGGCCGCCCGCCCAACCCAACGGGCCAACACAAACAGGGCGACCCGAGGGCCGCCCTGTCCGGTTGCCGCAGCGTGTGGCGGGCGTCAGATCTTGCCGCGCTCCACCGCCTCGAACAGCGCCTTGGCGGCTTCGTCCTCGTGGCCCTTGATCAGCTTCTTGTACTGACCGGTCATCATGCCGGCCTTGCTCTTCCACTTGCCGTCGGCCGCGATCATCTTGCGATCGGCCACCTTGAAGCCGTTCTTGAACACTTCGGCCAAGGCTTCGGCGCTGCCATAGGCGGCCGCCACGTCCTTCCAGGTCGGGCCGACCTTCTTCTTGCTCACTGCGTGGCAGGCCTTGCACTTCTTGACATTGAAGCCTCCCGCCATGGCCGGCGCGGAAACGGCCACCATGCCAGCGGCGGCAATGGCGATCATTGCTGTTTTCTTCATGTGGAACCTCCTCTCGAGAATTGGAGGCGGCTTGCTATCGCAAGTCCGCTCTTGGCGCAAGTATGGATGCGTTCGCGCGTCGCGCCAGTGGGAATAATTGCACCCCTTGGAGGACATGCGCCCCCTCTGTCCGAAGGGGCGCATTTTGCGGCATCATCGGCTTTCCACCGTCAGCCGATCATCCCTTGCATCCACCACGATGGTCGGGTGTTCGCGCACGCCGGCCAAAATGGCGCGGGCCACCGGCGTTTCGACCTCGCGCTGAATGAAGCGCTTCAACGGCCTTGCGCCGTATACGGGGTCGTAACCCTCGCGGGCGATCAGCGCGCGCGCCGCATCGGTCACTTCCAGTCCGATGCCTTGTTCGGTCAGCCGGCGGCGCACCTCGTCCAGCAGCAGATCGACGATTTGCTCGATGTCTGCCTGGGTCAGCGGTGAGAACAGCACCACATCATCCAGCCGGTTCAGGAATTCGGGCCGGAAATGCGCCGCGAGCTCCCGCATGACCGCTTCGCGGGCTTCCTCGCGGATGCGTCCGGCATCGTCGATGCCCCCAAGCAAGCGGTCGCTGCCGATATTGCTGGTCATGATGACGATGGTGTTTTTGAAATCCACCGTGCGGCCGTGGCTGTCGGTCAGCCGGCCGTCGTCCAGCACCTGAAGCAGAATGTTGAATACATCCGGATGCGCCTTCTCGATTTCATCGAGCAGCAACACGCAATACGGCCGCCGGCGCACCGCCTCGGTGAGCTGGCCGCCCTCCTCGAAGCCGACATAGCCCGGAGGCGCGCCCACCAGCCGGGAGACCGCGTGCTTTTCCATGTATTCGCTCATGTCCAGGCGCACCATCGCATCCTCGGAGTCGAACAGCGCCCGGGCCAGCGACCGCGCCAGCTCCGTTTTGCCCACGCCGGTCGGCCCCAAAAAGATGAACGAACCGATCGGTCGCTTCGGATCCTTGACGCCGGCGCGCGCGCGCATCACGGCATCCGCCACCGCACGCACGGCCGCATCCTGGCCAATCACGCGCTGGTGCAGCTCGTCGTCCAGATGCAGCAGCTTTTCCCGCTCGCCCTGCATCAGCCGCGCCACCGGAATGCCGGTCCAGCGTGCCACGACCTGCGCGATTTCCTCTTCCGTCACTTCTTCCTGCAACAGGCTGTCCTGGCCGTGCGCCGCCTGTTCCAGTTCGGCCAGTTGTTTTTCCAGTCCGGGCAATACGCCATGCTGGAGTTCGGCCACGCGGTTCAGGTCGTAGGCGCGTTCGGCGGCTTCAATGTCGCGCCGGGTCTGCTCGATTTGCTCGCGCAATTGTTGAATCCGGCCGATGGCGTTTTTTTCCTGTTCCCAGCGGGCGCGCATCGCGTCGCGTTCGTCCTTCAGATTGGCCAGCTCGCGGCGCAACTCCTCCAGCCTTGCCTTGCTGGCCTCGTCCTTCTCCTTTTTCAGCGCCGCTTCCTCGATCTCCAGCCGCATCACCTTGCGCGTGATTTCGTCCAGCTCCGCCGGCATGGAGTCGATTTCGGTGCGAATGGAGGCGCAAGCCTCGTCCACCAGATCGATCGCCTTGTCCGGCAGGAAGCGGTCGGAGATGTAGCGGTCGGAAAGGGTGGCGGCCGCCACCAGCGCCGCGTCCTGGATGCGCACGCCGTGGTGCACCTCGAAACGTTCCTTGAGGCCGCGCAGGATGGAAATGGCGTCTTCCACGGTTGGAGGCTCCACCATCACCGGCTGGAACCGGCGCTCCAGCGCGGCATCCTTTTCGATGTATTTGCGGTATTCATCCAGCGTCGTCGCACCGATGCAGTGCAACTCGCCGCGTGCCAGCATCGGCTTGAGCATGTTGCCCGCATCCGTGCTGCCTTCGGTCTTGCCCGCGCCGACGATGGTGTGCAGCTCGTCGATGAACAGGATGATGCGCCCATCGGATTCCTTGATTTCCTTCAGCACGGCCTTCAGCCGCTCCTCGAACTCGCCGCGGTACTTGGCGCCGGCCATCAGCGCGGTCATGTCGAGCGCGAAGATGGTGCGATCCTTCAATCCTTCCGGCACATCGCCCTTGAGGATGCGCTGGGCCAAGCCTTCGGCGATGGCGGTCTTGCCCACGCCGGGCTCACCGATCAGCACCGGATTGTTCTTCGTCTTGCGGGAGAGAATGCGAATCACGGATCGGATTTCGGCGTCGCGACCAATGACCGGGTCCAGTTTGCCGGCGCGCGCCATGTCCACCAGATCCACGCCGTATTTGTTCAGCGCGTCGTAACCCGCCTCCGGGTCGTCACTCGTCACCCGCTGATGACCGCGCACACTCTCCAGCGCCTTCATGAAGGATTCCCGTGTGACGCCGGCCGCGCGCAGGATGCGGCCGGCGTCGGTGGATTCGCCCTCCTCGATGAATGCGAGCAGTATGTGTTCGACCGAGATATATTCGTCCTTCAGCGCCTTGGCTTCGTCCTCGGCGGCGGCGAACAGACGGTTCAGCCGTTGGCTGGCATACATGCCTCCGGCGGCCTGACCGGTTACCTTCGGCCGTTTGGCCAGCGCCGCCTGCACCGGATTGGCCACGCTTTCGGCCGATACGTTCATTCGTTCCAGCAGGCGTGGCGCCAAGCCGTCCTGCTGCGCCAACAACTCGGCCAGCAGGTGCTCGCCATCCAGTTCCTGATGGTTCAGCCGCGCCGCCAGTGTCTGCGCGGCGGCCAGTGCCTCGCGCACCTTTTGCGTCATGCGGTTCATGTCCATCGTATCGCTCCTTGTTGTCGATATGGGTGCATCCACCTCATCTATGGGGCCGTCGGGCCTCCGTTGCAAGGAGCGGGTGTCAGTCGAAAAATGGCGCCAGCGTTCGTGCCAATCGGTGAATCGAATAAGGCTTGTGAAGGAATCCGGCCAGTCCGGCCTGCTTCAGCGGATGAGCGATCTTGTTTTCGGCATGACCGCTGCACAGCACGATGCGCAGCCCGGGCCGCAATGCGCGCAGTGCGTGGAATGCCTGAACGCCGTCCATGTCCGGCATCGAATAGTCCAGCAGCACAATATCCACGGGGTTGTCACAGCCCGACAACCACGACACGGCCTGTTCACCGGATTCGGCCTCGTGCACCTCCAGCCCCAGTCGCTCCAGCATTCTGCGGCCCATGCCGCGCACGACCGGTTCATCGTCCACGATCAGCGCCCGACCGTTCCAGCGGGGCAGGGCCTCTTGCTTCCGCCGCGCTGTGGCGGGGGGCGCCGCAGTGGCCTGTGGCGTGGCCAGCGGCAGATACAGGCAGAACCGGGTGCCGTCGCCCGGCGCGCTTTCCACGGCAATCCCGCCGTGATGATCGCGCATGATGCCGGCGGCGGCGGCCAGCCCCAGGCCTGTGCCGGTTTCCTTGGTGGTGAAGAACGGATCGAAGATCCGGGACAGGGTTTCGTCGTCCATTCCCCGCCCTTCGTCACGCACCGCGATCCAGGCATGCATGCCGGGTTGCATGTCGCCGGCCACGGTCAGCGAACGGATGGCCGGCGCATCCAGATGCCGGATGCCGCAATCCAGATGGATGACCCCGGCCTGGTCGCCATGCGCCTCGGCGGCATTGGTGAGCAGGTTCATCACCACCTGCATCAGTTGATTGGCGTCGCCGACAACCATGCGCGGGGTATCGGGTTCCTCGGTGCAGGCCCCGCAGATCAGCCGGATGCGGCTGCTCAATCCGGCACGGGCCAGATCCACCGTTTCCCGGACGATGTCGTGGAGATCCAGAGTTTCCTGTTCCCGTCCGCTCTTGCCGGCGTAGTCGAGCAGATGACGCACCAGGCTGGCGCCGCGCTCCGATGCGACGAGGATGGGGCGCAGGTATTCCCGCATGCGTCCGTCCCGATCTTCCATCATGGCCAATTCCGCATTGCCCATGATGCCGGCCAGCAGATTGTTGAAATCGTGCGCGACGCCGCCCGCGAGCACGCCGATGCTTTCCATCTTTTGCGCCTGCGCCAGATGTCCGGCCAGCTGTTTGCGCTCCTGTTCAGCGCGTTCGCGTTCCTGTATTTCTTCGCGCAGCCGCGTGTTGGCGTCCAGCAGTTCCCGCGTGCGCTCGGCCACGCGTTGTTCCAGCTCCTGGTTGACATTCTTCAGAATACTGCGGCTCCGGATGGTTTCCGTGATGTCCTGAATGACGCTGATCATCGCGTCATGCCCCTCGAAGCGAATGCGATGGGCCGACAGCGACACCCAGCGGATGCCGCCATCGGCCAGCCGCACGGCCAGTTCGTGCCCGGCGATTTCACCGGTTTCCAGGATTTGCCGGACAATCCGGTGCCGTTCAGCCGGGTCGGCGTAGAAGTCCAGCGTCGAGCGATGGGGCCCGAGATCATCGGCGCGCGAGAAAGTGCGTGCGCGGTCGTTGACAAACAGCAAGCTGCCGTTGTCCAAGCGGGACACAAACAACGGCACGGGCATCGCGGCCAGCAGTCGCGCCATCCGGGCGCGACCGCGCAGCAGCATCAGGATGTAGCTGGTCGCCAACAGCAATGCCAGCACGACGCCGGCCATGGTGGCGCCCAGAGCGTGCTGGCGCAGAAATGATCCGAAGGAAGGTGCGGGGCGATAGAGAAACACGCGCCAGTCCACGTGTTCGACAGGAATGCCCAAGCTGTCGAACGTGCGCGCGATGGCTTGCCATCGCTCGGGGTTGGACAGGCCGATGGGCACGACATCGGCCATCATCAAATCGCGGATACCCTGGGCCTCGAAAGCCAGGTGCGCGCGGCTCTTGTGTTGGGTGTCGTATTGGCGTTTGATGAGTTCGATCACCTCGTCCATGTGATCCAGCGCATATCGCCAGCCGCGCAGTGTGGCGCGGCGAAATGCGGCGGCGCGTTCGGGGTGATTGCGGACTTCCGATTCCGTGGTGATCAGGGTATCGCCGTAGAAATCGATGCCGTAATCGCGCGGCCGGAACATCCGGTAGGGAATACCCTGGTTCTGGAGCACAAAAGGTTCGTTGGTTTCATAGGCGGCGAATGCATCCACACGGCCGAGAATCAAATCCCCGAGTTGTGAGCTGGTTGGCAGGAAACGGAAGTCGTTTTTCCCGATTCCGCGTTGGTGGAGCATGGCGAGGATTTCCGTCGCATGACCGCGTTGAAGCATCAGGCGTTTGCCGCGAAGGTCGTTCAGACGGGCGAGGCCTGACCGACCCAGGCACAACAGCACCAGAGGCGAGTGCTGGAAGATGCTGGCCAGCACCACGACAGGCTGACCCCGCGCGCGGTAGCGCAATGCGCCGGCGTCGGCCACCGCGTAGTCGGCGCCACCTCGCAGCAGGGTGTCCACCGGCGGTCGGCCCGGCCCGCCCTCGATCAGGCGGACATTCAGGCCTTCCTCGGCATAAAAACCCTTTTCCAGCGCGGCGTAGTAGCCCGCGAACTGAAACTGGTGCCGCCATTTGAGCTGGACGGTGATTTCCTCCGCCAGCGCCCGTCCGGCCGACATCGGCAGGCAACACGCAAGCATCAGCGCCGCTGCGATGCGCAAAACCATACCCTCAATGTAGATCAGAGGACGGGAAGCGCAAGTGGCGCTTCTCCGAATATGGCTCAGAAGGCCAGTTCCGCCGCCGGAAACACCGGCCCGTCCACGCACACACGGCGGTAATGCTCACCATCGGCCTCGTGCGTCTTCACCACGCAGCCGGCGCAGCCGCCGATGCCGCAGGCCATGTATTCCTCCAGCGAAAGCTGCGCCGGCACGCCCAGCCGGCGCGCCAGCCCTGCCACCGCCGCCAGCATCGGATGCGGCCCGCAGGCCAGCATCACCGTGCGCGCGCGCGCGGCTTCCGGCAGCGCTTCCAGATACGCCGCCGCAAGATCCGGCACATGGCCGGCAAAGCAGCCATACAGCCCGGCATTCGACGCCAGCCGGCAGGGCACGCCGCGCTCGGCCAGCGAGGCGATGGTCAGAATCGCCTCACCCCCGATGCCGGGCAACAGATCCGGCGCAGGCTTGAGCGCAAACGGAAACGGCGCCTCGGAACCGGCGAACAGCACGCACTCCGCGCGCCCCGCCAGCCGGTCGGCACAGAAAATCATCGGCGGAATGCCCACGCCGCCGCCGATCATCACATAGCGCCTCGATGTGTCGGTAAGATCGAACCCGCGGCCCACAGGCCCCAGCACCGCCAGCCGCTCGCCCGCCCGGCGTTCGGCCAGCTCGCGCGTGCCCGCGCCGACGACCTTGTAGAGCAGATCGAGCGTGCCCCGCTCCGGGTCGGCCAGCATGATGGAAATCGGCCGCCGCAGCGGCCGGCAGTCGGACACGCGCAGATGCACGAACTGGCCCGGCACGGCTGCGCGCGCCATCTCCGGCGCATGCAGGCGCAGGATGTGCTGGTCGCCGTCGTGATGCGCATGGGCGAGGATTTCGGCGCGGGTTTC
>CAYVBG010000006.1:9231-20863 GCA_964449205.1 uncultured Zetaproteobacteria bacterium
GCGCCCCTGCTCGAACACCAGCCGTCCGCCCATCAGGGTGTGCGTCACCCGGCCTGTCATCTCCTGCCCGTGCCAGGGCGTGTTGCGCCCTTTCGAAAACAGCCGCGCGCGATCCACCACCCAGCGCGCATCGGGATCGAAGATGCACACATCGGCCGGCGCGCCCGCGGCCAGCGTGCCGGCCTCCAGCCCCAGCAGGCGGGCGGGATTGATCGTCATCTTCGCCAGCAGCTCCGGCAGCGAAAGCACGCCCTCGCGCACCAGCATCAGCGACACCGGCAACATCGTTTCCAGCCCGACGATGCCAAACGCCGCGCAAGACAGCCCGCAGCGCTTGTCGTCCTCATGGTGCGGCGCGTGATCGGTGGCGATCACCTCGATCGTGCCGTCGCGCAGGCCTTCGATCACCGCCAGACGGTCGTCCTCGGTGCGCAGCGGCGGGCTCATTTTGGCGTCGGCATTGTAGCCCAGCACAGCCTCCTCGGTCAGCGCGAAATGATGCGGCGCGGCCTCGGCGCTCACCTTCAGTCCTTCTGCGCGCGCGGCCCGCACCAGGGCCACCGCGCCCTTGGAGGAGATATGCGCCACATGGTAGCGGGCGTCGGCCCGGCGGGTGAGCATGATATCCCGCGCCACCATCGCATCCTCGCCCTCCGCCGGCATGCCGGGCACGCCCAGCCGGGTCGAAACCCAGCCCTCGTTGATCGCGCCGCCCTCGGTCAGCGCCTTTTCCTCGGCATGCTGGATGACCAGAAACCCGAAGCTGGACGCATATTCCAGCGCCCGGCGCATCACGCCCGCATGCCAGATCGGCATGCCGTCGTCGGAGAAGGCCACGCAGCCTGCGCGCGCCAGATCGCGCATCTCGGTCAGCTCGCGGCCTTCGAGATTCTTCGTCACCGCGCCGATCGGGCGCACGCGGCACAGGCCCACCTGCGCCGAGCGATCCACGATCTGCCGCGCCACGCCGGCATGGTCGATATGCGGGCCGGTGTTCGGCATGCAGCACATGGTCGTCACACCGCCCGCCGCCGCCGCGCGGGAGCCGGAGGCGATGTCTTCCTTCCATTCCTGCCCCGGCTCGCGCAGGTGCACATGCATGTCGATCAGGCCGGGGCAGACCACGCGGCCCGCCGCTTCGATCACCCGATCCGCCGCGCCGCTCAACCGCTCCACAATGCGCCCGGCTTCGATGAACACATCGCCGGTTTCGTCCCGCCCGCTGGCCGGATCCACCACGCGGCCACCCCGGATATGCCAGCGCAACCCGCTCATGACACGCTCCCTTCCAGCAACGGCGGCAATGCACCATACATATCCCGGTTGGAGGCCTGGATTTCGTGTTTCACGTCCACCTTCAAATCAAAAAGATCCAGAAGCTTCCATTCCCTTGCCTCATAGCGGGCCATGCCATTCTTTCGCTCGCTTTCGGCGCCGGGCGCCATGCGAAACGCCAACAACAAATGCGCGGCGTCATGGTTCACCTTGGAAAGCGGCGGCGACAGATAAAAGCTTCGCAAGCCCGAATCCGCATTGGCAGGATTGAAGGTCTTGCACTCCAGATAAAACGGCGGGCATGCCAGCCTGTCATGCCCCTGCACGAACAGATCGGGATAACCCGCCGTTTGCCTGCGTCCATCGCTGTTTGCCGGCACATCCGCGTGAAATCCCGCCGCAATCAGCGCCTCGCGCACGAACGGCTCGATCTTGTTGCCCACCTCATTGACCCTGCGACTGTAGAGTCCCTGACTGTTGATCGCCCGCGCCGCCGCCTGAAACGATGCCTTCAGCGCGTCGAGCAATTCAGGCGAGCGATTCATTTCCAGCACCTTGCAGCCGGTGAAGGCATGCACGAACAAGCGCATTGGCTGCCGGCGCAGCGGGGTCAGCATGGCGCGAACCAGGGCACGCATCTCCTCCATTTCATCCGTCATCGCCATCATCCTTGTAAAACATCACGATGCGCTGGGTGTTCGTGCCTTTCGTCATGTTCGACACCCCCCAAATGTTGGCCGTTTTGGTGAACGACTGGGTCTGCACCAGGCATCCGAACAACCGCCATCCGGCCTGCACGCCAAGCTCAGCGACATGCTCGTCCAGCCGCACCTTGCCGCCCCGAACCTCCCCCACCTCGAACGCCAGCCAGCCGCCCGGTCTGGCGGCGCGATGCAGATTGGCCAGCACCTGCTTCATCTTGGTTCGCCAGGCATCCAGCGAACGGGTGACGGTGATCCTCGCCGCCACCGCTTCCGCGTCGATGCCGTTGAACCAGCATCGCAACCAGTTGTCCTTCACATAATCCACCACATCCAGAAACGGCGGCGAGGTGACCGTCAGCGCCACGCTGCCATCGGGCGGAAACCCCGGATCGGCGGCATCCCGGCATTCCAGACGCAGTTTCTCCGCCGCCTTTTGCAGGCGCATCCGCTCGTTTGCGGTCAGGCCGGCAAGCAAGCGACGGGATTTGCGCGCGATGCGCTCCGGCACGCACCGGTATTCCGGCCGTTGTCCGCGTCTGGCATTGATGCGCCGCTGCTCCTCCGGCCCGACGGCCTGATTCGGCGGCAAGGTGTACACCGAGAAAAAGCCCGGCGAATGCCCGGTCAGGCGGTTGGTCGCCACCATGCGAATCCAGCGATCCACATGATCCTCGCATCCAGCGGCAGCCCGCTCAGCCAGCCAGCGGCGCAACGCCAGCAACTCGCGCAAAGTCCGTTCGTGAAAGAACATGGACAAATCCATGCCGGCATCGTCGGCGACTTCCGAAAAATCGATCTCGCGCAACCGCGCCTCCACTTGGGCGAGGGTCGGCGGCGTCAACCGCGGCGCAATCAGCACGCGTGAAAGCGGGTTGATGTCGTTGCCCGACGCGTATCGCCCGTTCAGCGCAGCCTCGATCAGGCTCGTGCCCCGTCCGGCGAACGGGTCATACACCCTGTCGCCTTCGCGCGTCAGTCGCTGGATGAAGAACGCCGGAAGCTGCGGCTTGAAACAGGCCCGATAGGAAACCTCATGCAACCGGTGCGCCTGCCGCTGCCGCGCCGACCAGAACTCGCCGACAAACCATGGACGCCCCAAGCAGGTATCCACACGCACGGCGCGGGCACGAAGCGCATCCTCAAACGCCTGGCGCGACGGGGGCCACGCCTCCGCCGGCGCGGCTTGCTGCGCGGCGCATGGCTCCAAGGCCAACCCGAGCTGCTGCATCAGTCGGTCGCCTCCCCGCCGCAGAGCGCGGTCAGCACCGCCATGCGCACCGCCACGCCATGCTCGACCTGCGCCAGAATCCGGCTTTGCACCGAATCGGCCACATCGGTGGCGATTTCCACGCCCCGGTTCATCGGCCCCGGATGCATGACCAAGCAATCCGCGCCCGCCCGCACCAGCCGTTCTGCGTTCAGGCCGAAGGCCTCGTGGTATTCGCGGATGGACGGAAACGCGCACGCATCCCGCAGCCGCTCGCTCTGGATGCGCAGCATGTAGAGCGCGTCCGTGCCCGGAATCGCCGCGTCGAAATCGTGGAACACCTCGCAGCCGAAGCGCTCGATGCCGGCGGGCAGCAGGGTTTTCGGCGCCACGACGCGCACCCGGTAGCCGAGCTTCGCCGCCGCCCACAAATGCGAGCGGGCCACGCGCGAATGCGCGATGTCGCCGACGATGGTCACGGTGCGGCCGGCCACATCGCCCCAGGCCAGTTTCATGGTCAACAGATCGGTCAGCGCCTGGGTGGGGTGCTCGTGCGCACCGTCGCCGGCGTTGACGATGGCCGTGCCTTG
Organism: uncultured Zetaproteobacteria bacterium; assembly: GCA_964449205.1. Lineage (GTDB taxonomy): Bacteria > Pseudomonadota > Zetaproteobacteria > Mariprofundales > Mariprofundaceae > JALVTX01. The sequence goes on from CAYVBG010000006.1 coordinate 13,008, forward strand.
CAGGTGGTCGGCGAGAAACTCGCAGGTGCCGGCCACCGAATGGCGGATCACCAGCACATGCGGCTGCATCGCCGCCAGCGTCTGGCCGGTATCGAGCAGCGATTCGCCCTTCTTGGTCGCGCTGGTGGCGGCGGAGATGTTGATGACATCGGCCGAAAGGCGCTTGCCGGCGATTTCAAAGCTGGTGCGGGTGCGGGTGGAGTTCTCGAAAAACAGGTTGATGATGGTCTTGCCGCGCAGGGTCGGCGCTTTCTTCAGCGGGCGGCGGTTGATGTCGATGAAGGATTCGCCCAACCCGATCAGGTATTCGATCTGCTCGCGCGCCAAGGGCTCGATGCCGAACAAATGCCGCAGCCGTTTCACGCCCCCGCCTCCGCATGCCGCGCGCGCCGCTCGATGCGCCAGCGCCCGCCTTCGATCGCCAGATCCACGCTTTCGCTCGCGCCGGCTTCCACGCGCAGCCCCGCACAATCCGGCGCAATCGGCAGCTCGCGACCACCGCGATCGACCAGCACCGCCAGCCGCACCGCGGCCGGACGCCCGTAGTCGAACAGCTCGCCCAAGGCGGCGCGAATCGTCCGGCCCGTGTAGAGCACATCGTCCACCAGCCAGATCCGGCGTCCGTTCACATCGAACGGCAAATCGCTGGGGCGCACTTCGGGGTGCGGGCCGATGGCGTCCAGATCGTCACGATAAAAACTGATGTCCAGATTGCCGCGCCGCACCGGTCGCCCCGCCGCCTCCAGCCGCGCCTGCAAGGCGTCTGCGACCTTCGCGCCGCCGCGCAGGATGCCGATCAGCGCAATCTCGCCCTCCGTCGCCTCGCGCCCGATGCATTCGGCCATCGCATCCAGCGCGGCCATGATCTCCGCGTGGTCGAAAAGCACGCTCATCCGCCGCTCCGGCCAAGCTCGGGATGGGCGGACAGAAAATCCTCCAGAATCACCGCCGCCGCGGTCTGATCCAGCCGCTCGCGCACCTTTTTCTCGCTCAGGCCCTGCGCGAACAGCCGTTCCTTCGCCGTCCAGGTCGAAAGCCGCTCGTCCTGAAACACCTGCGGCAAATCCAGCGCCGCCGCCAGCTCTGCCGCCGCTGCGCGCGCATCGGCCGCTTGCGCGCCCTCGCTGCCGTCCATGTTTTTCGGCAGGCCGATGACCACCCCCCGGCAGCCGTATTCCCCGGCCAACCGCGCGGCTTGCTTCGTCCAGCCCGGATCGTTGCGATGCAGGCAGGCGATGCCGCGCGCGCTCAGGCCCAGCCGGTCGCACACGGCCACGCCGATGCGCTTGCCGCCGATGTCGAGTGCGAGAAGGGGAAGGGAAACACCGCCTTGCGAAGCCCGGCCCAGCGCGCCATCGGGCGCGGGATCAGTAGTTGAGCAGGATGCGGCGGTCATCAAAGCCGAAAGTGTGCAGGGTTTCCCGGCAGGCGTCCACCATCGCGCTCATGCCCGCCAGGCAGGCGACCGCGTTTTCTCCGCTTGGCGCGTCGGCGCGCAGCGCATCCTGCACATAGCCGATCGGGCCGTCCCAGTCTTCCGTGCCGGATTTCACCGACACGCTGACGGTGATGCCGTGTTCGGCCAGCGACTCCAGTTCGTCGGTCAACAAGCGGTGGCAGGGTGTCAGGAATCCGGCATAGATGCCGACGCGACCGAAATCCTGTCGATGGCCGAGCAGCTCCCGCCACACGCTGCGCAGCGGCGCAATCCCGGTGCCGACGCCGATCAGATACACATCCCGCCCCTTGTGCGGCGCGAGATCGAAGCCCTTCCCCATCGGCCCGTCCACTTCCACCGCCGCGCCCGGCGACATGCCGGCCAGCAGGCGAGCGATGCCGGGGCGTTCCTTGATGACGAATTCGTAGCAATCGCGGCGTCCGGGCTCCGAGGCGATGGCGAAATAGCCCGGCATTGGTTCCTTGACGCCCGGCAGCCCCAGTCGCACCACCTGCCCCGCCACAAAGGGGCGCAATGTATCCCCATGCCAAGGGGCGAGGTCCAGTTTGACGACCACATCGTCGCATTCCGGACTGCTCAGGCGCAGGGAATCTTTGACGCGCATCATGTATGGGGAAGAATGCTGCAATCCATGTATCCTCTGCGGGCCGGGGCTGAACGCCGGGCGGAGCCCGAACGATTGCCGCATTGCAGCGGAGAGGAGCGCAAGATGCAAGATGCGATTTCATGCAACGCGTGGCTGGAGCTGCGGTTGCCTGCCGGCGCCATGGACGAGGATGGCTTTGCGCGTTTGTGTGAACACCTTGGAGCGGCGGGCTCGGCGCTGGAGACTCCGGCGGCCTCGGGCGCGCCGATGCGGGTGGCGTGGTTTTCGCCCGGAACGGACGAATCAGCCACGCGCGCGCGCATTCTGGCGGTTGTCGGCGCAGCGATGGGAGACGAGACGGCATCCGCTGCGCGCTTGGTGCGGCTGGACGCCGACTGGGCCACGGCCTGGCAGGAGAACTGGCGGGCGATGCCGGTGGGCCGGCGGCTGTGGGTGCGGCCGTCGTTTCGCGCGGCGGCGCCGGCGGGGCGGCTGGACATCGTGCTCGATCCCGGCATGGCCTTCGGCACCGGCCAGCATGAAACCACCCGCCTGTGCCTGGAGACCATCGAGCGAATCATGGATCAATCCGGCGCGCAGACCATGCTCGACATGGGCGCAGGATCCGGCATTCTGGCCATCGCCGCGCTGAAGCTGGGTTGTCGGCGCGCGCTGGCCATCGACAACGCGCCCGAGGCAGTCACTGCCTGCCGGGAGAATGCGGCCATCAACGATGTCTCGCTCGAGGTGCGACTGGCCGATACGCCGCCCGCGCAGCGGTTCGATCTGGTCGTCGCCAACATTCTGGCCGGGCCGCTGATCGCGATGGCCGCGCCGCTGGCGGATTGCGTGGGTCGCCATCTGGTGCTTTCCGGCCTGCTCGAATCGCAGGCGGATGCGGTGGCCGGAGCCTATGCCCGGGCCGGGCTGGCGCCGATGGAACGCAGGCAGATGGGGGAATGGGTGGCGCTGGCGTTCAGCGTTCCGGGTTGATGCGCGCAAGCCAAGGCAGCACGGCCGGCGGCACCAGCGACGACACATCCCCGCCCATCGAGGCGATTTCCCTGATGAATCGGGAGGATACGAAGGTGTAATCCTCCCGCGCCATCACGAACACGGTTTCGATGCGCTCGTCCAGCCGGCGGTTCATCGTCGCCATCTGGAACTCGTATTCGAAGTCCGAAGCGGCGCGCAGCCCCCGCAGAATCGCACACGCGCCTTGCGCATGCGCCAAATCCACCAGCAACCCGGTGAAGCCCACCGCCGTGACGGCCGCCTCATCCGCAAACGCCTCGCGCACCATCGCCAGCCGGTCGTCCAGGGAAAACATGGGCTTTTTGCCCGGATTCTCGGCCACGCCGATCACCACGCGATCGAACACCCGCAGGCCGCGGCGCACCACATCGACATGGCCCAAGGTGATCGGATCGAAGGTTCCGGGATAGATGGCGGTTCGTTTCACACAGGCTCCTTGCGGGCGAGGAAGTGCAGGCAGGTGTCACCATAGCGTCTGGTGCGCGTTTCCGTCCAGTCTGCGGGCCAACGAAGGCCGGCGCGCACCGATTCCTCGATCACCAGCACACGGCATGCGATGTCGTGTGCGTCCAGCCATGCGGGCAGTTGTTCCGCCAGCCCTGTCTGATACGGCGGGTCGGCGAAGATCACGTCCACACGCAGGCCTTGCAAGCGGGCCAGCGCAGCGGGCAGCCGTCCGCGTTCGATGCGCCAGTCCTCGCCCAGACCCCATGTCCGCCGGACGGTCTGCATCGCGCGGATCGCTGCGCTGCTGGCGTCCACCGAACATACCGGGCGTGCGCCGCGCGAAAGGGCCTCCAATGCCATGATGCCGGAGCCGGAAAACAGATCCAGCACGGCGCATTCATCCATGTCACCCAGGATATTGAACAAGGCTTCGCGCACGCGTGCAGGCGTCGGGCGGATGCCGGGGGCTGCGGGAACGGGCACATGGCGACCGCGCAGGTGGCCGGCGGTGATGCGCATCAATCGGCGGGCGGGCGGTTCACCATTTGCGCACGAAGGATTCCAGCCGCTTGTCGAGCGTGGCCAGCGGATCGCCCTCGCCCGGCGAGAGTGCGTCCAGCGTGAAGCCGATGTCCACGCCAATGCGTTGCTCGGTGTCCGGCCAGATCAGGCTCACATTCCAGCCGGCGCGCAGATCCTCGGCCCAGCGCCGCGCCGATTCCTCGGCCATTTCGGGCAACAGGATGGCGAATCGGCCCTGCCCCATGTCGGCGCAGAGGTCGTAGTTGCGCAAGGTTGCGCGGATCGCGCGGCCGGCTTCCAGGCAGGCCGCATCGGCGAACCACTGCGCCTGACCGCGCACCAGCGACACATAGTTGCCGATGTCCACCATCGCCAGCGTCAGCGGGCGGAAGTTGTCGCGGCAGCGTTCGGCTTCGCGCACCAGCGCATGCCGGAAGAAGCCGGAGGTTTCCAGATTGCTGACCGGATCACGATAGAAATACGGGCGCAACCGCTCGCCGCGCATCAGCGCGGTGGTCACCCGTGCGATCAATTGCTGCGGCGTCACCGGTTTGGTCAGGTAGTCGTCCACGCCGAGGGAGAGTCCCTTGATCTGATCGTCCAGATTGTCCAGCGAGGACAGGAACACGAAGGGCGTCAGATTGTATTGCTGCTGTTCGCGCACCGCCTTGTAGAAAGCCCAGCCGTCCATGTTGGGCATCATGATATCGGCCAGAATCAAATCCACCCGTTGCTGTTCGAGAATCCGCAGGGCCTGTTCACCGTCCTCGGCCTCCAGCACACGAAAGCCGCCCTGCTGCAAAAAATGCGCCGTCAGGTCGCGGCTGGAGCCGGAATCCTCGACCACCAGCACCGATTTCAGGCGGGTCTCCATGCTATTCACCTCCTTTTGCCGGGCCGGCCAGCACCAGATTCCACGCGCCGGCATCCAGGAAACGTCTGGCCGCGGCCCGCACGTCCGCAAGGGTAACGCGCCGGATGTTCGCCTGCCAGTGTTCGAGGTAGTTCAGCGGCAGATCGTAGAATCCGATCATGGACATCAATCCCACGCGTTTGGCGTTTGAATCCAGTCGGTGCGCAAATCCGCCGGCCAGGTTGTCCTGCGCGGCCTTGAGCGCCCGCGCCGGGATGCGCCCCGCGGCCATGCGTTGCATGACCCGGCGCACCACGGCGAGCGCCTCATCCGCCTGATCGGCGCGCGTTTTCAGGCTGATGACGAACGGGCCCGGCGCGGCCAGCGGCACGAAATACGAATACACCCCATAAACCAGGCCGCGCTTCTCGCGCACCTCGTTCATCAGCTCGGAGGAAAATCCGCCGCCGCCCAACAGATGATTGAGCAGCATATCGGCAAAGAAGTCCCGGTCGTAGCGCGAAGGGCCGAGCCGCGACATCTGGGCCGTGACCTGGCGCGTTGGCATGACGATACGGGCAGTCCGCGCCGGTCGCGTCGCGGGCGCGGCGATCTCGCGCAGGGCTTGCGCGGGCGCGCCCTTCCAGCCCGCAAACAGCGGGCGCACGCGGGCCAGCAGTTCCGGCATCGTCACATCGCCGCTGACCGCCAGCACCGCGCCCCGTGGCCGGAACTGGGTGTCATACAGGTGTTGGATATCGGCCAGCGTCACGCGAGTCAGACTCTTCACGCTGCCGTCCGGACGATGGCCATAGGGGTGATGACCGTAAAGCAGTTCCAGGGTTTTTTCGGCCGCGCGAACATCCGGACTCTCCAGGGCCTTGCGCGCCGCGGCCAGGGCGTCGTCCTTCAGCGTCGTAAATCGCTTCCTGTTCCACCCCGGCGCGAGCGCCGCCTCGGCCAGGGCCGTCACGCCGTCGTCCAGCACCTCGGTCAGCATGGTTGCGCCGATGGCGAGCGAATCACGATCGGCGCTGGCGTTCAGCCGGATGGCGCGGGCGTCCAGCCAGTCCGCCCAAGCGGCGTAATCGTGTTTTCGGGTATGATCCGAAAGCATCGCGGCGAGCATGGCCGCGGCGCCCCCATGCCCGGGCGGATCGAAACGGCTGCCGGCCGGAACGGTCAGGCGCATCACCACCATCGGCACATTGTGCGCCTCCATCAGCAGCACGCGCAGTCCGTTGTCCAGCCGTGCTTCCTGAATCGGCGGGATGGCCCGCGCTGCGGCGGGCAGCATGGCCACGATCGCCAGCGTGCAACACAGCATGCGCCACAGCCTCGTCATGAGCGGCCTCCATGTGCGTGCACGGGCAGCAGCACGCCGGTGGTGGCGCGGTCCGGCCGGATCCATCGCTTCAACACGCGTCGCACGTCTTCGGCGCGCACCTTGCGCAGCAAATCGAGCCACGCTTCGCGCTTGTCCGCGCCGATGCCGACGCTTTCCAGCTCGCCGATTTCGCGTGCGCGCAGATACAGGGAATCCTGGGCAAACACCTCGTCGGCCACCATGCGCCGCTTGGCGGCGGCCAGTTGGGCAGCGCCAGGTCCTTGGTCCGACAAGGTGTTGACGACCGCCCAGAACGCGCGCTCGAAGGCTTCCGGCGTCTGCTTCGGCCCCAGCATGCCGTAGGCGTTCCACAAGTCGGTGTCCATCGAGAACGGGTCGTAACCCGCGCCGGCTGAAAACGCCTTGCGCTGCTCATCCACCAGCCGGCGGGTGAGCACGGCGGATCGACCGCCGGCCAGGATTTCGGTGGCCACGGCCAGCGCCGCCGCATCCGCATCGTTGGTTCCCGGTCGCCACGCGGGCACGGGCATGGCGATGATCACCATCGGTAGCCGTGCGCCGGGCAGTCGCGCCACCATGCGTTTCGGCCCCAGCGGTTCCGGCTCCACGGGCCGGAATCGCGGTGGCGCGGGCCGCGACCGAATACGGCCCAGCGTGCGCTCCGCCACCCGCTTCACATGCGCGAAGTCCACGTCGCCGACAATCACCAGCGTGGCGTTTCCCGGCACATAGAAGCGATGATAGAAATCACGCACATCTTCGATGGTCAGGCGGCGCAGGTCTTGCATCCAGCCGATGACCGGGTTGCGGTAGGGCGACAGGCGCAGCGCCACGGCGGAGAGTTCCTCGAACATGCGGCTGTTGGGGTTGTCGTCCGTGCGCATGCGCCGCTCTTCCATGATGACCCGGATTTCCTTTGCGAATTCCTGTTCATCCAGCGTGAGCTGCGCGAAGCGATCGGCTTCCATCTTCAGCACTTCGTCCACATGCGAGGAAGGCACGATTTCGAAATAGGCCGTATAGTCGGTGGCCGTGAAGGCGTTGTCCGTGCCGCCCATGGCGGCGATACGCTTGGAATATGCGCCGGGCTTCATGTGCGCCGAGCCCTTGAACGACATGTGCTCCAGCACGTGGGCCAGCCCTGTTTTACCCGGCGCCTCGTCGCGTCCGCCCACCTTGTGCCACACCTCGACGACCGCCACCGGCGCGGAGTGATCTTCCTCCACCACCAATTTCAGGCCGTTGGGGAGGGTCGCCGTTTGCAATCGCGGGGTGGGTGCGGCGGCGAGCGAGAGCGGCGTCAGCAGGATTGCGAGCAGGATGGAGAAGAGGCGCATGGCGGGCAATGTACGCGAAGCGCGCCGCGGTTCAAGGGGGAAGAAAGCGCGCCTTGGCGTCGTGTGCGTTCAGCGCAGGCCGGTCTTCCATTCGTCCAGGCTGGCCAGCGCCCGTTCGGAAACCTTGCGCCGCCGCTCGGCCTTGCCGAGCCGGCGCTTGCCCTCGCGCTTCGGTCCCGGCGGAAGCAGGCCGAAGTTGATGTTCATGGGCTGGAAATCCTCCGCCCGCGTGCGCGAGACATGCGCCAGCAGCGCGCCGTGCGCGGTGT
>CAYVBG010000007.1:0-5690 GCA_964449205.1 uncultured Zetaproteobacteria bacterium
CGTGGCGGGCGATTTGTTCGAGCATGTGGTCGAGGAACGGAATGCCGCTGGCGAGCTCGGCCTTGCCGGTTCCGTCCAGATTCAGGCTCAGGCGGATGTCGGTTTCCTTCGTCTTGCGTTCGATGGACGCGGTGCGTGACGGGGTGCTCATGCCAGTGTCTCCTTCATCGCCGTCAGCAGGCGGTCGTTTTCCTCCGGCGTGCCGATCGTGATGCGCAGGCATTGCGACAGCAAGTCGTCCGTGCCGTGCAGGTTCTTGACCAGGATGCCGCGCGCCTTCAAACCCGCGAAGGCCGCATCGGCGTCGGGTACGCGCAGGAGCAGGAAGTTGGCCTGCGAGGGAAACACCTCCACCTCCTCGATGGCCAGGAGCGATGCCATCATGCGCCCGCGTTCGGCGCGGATGGCCGCGGCCTGTTTCTCGAACACGTCGAAATGCTCCAGAAAGAAGGCCAGCGAGGCCTGGGTCAGACTGTTGATGTTGTAGGGCAGGCGCACCTTGCCCAGCGCCTCGATGGTGTCGGCGTCGCCCAGCGCATAGCCGGCGCGCAATCCGGCCAGCCCCAGCTTGGAAAACGTGCGCAACACGATGACATGGGGCGAAATCAGATCGGTATGCGTCACATCGGCGAACGGACGGTAGGCCTCGTCGATGATGAGCAGACCGCGGAAGTTGCCCGCGATCTGGCGCACCGTGTCCCGGGGCCACATGTTGCCGGTGGGGTTGTTCGGGCATGCCAGAAACGCGATGGCCGCCTTTTCACGCGCACAGACGCGCAGGAACGCATCGGCGGCCAGCGAGAACCCCTTGCCGAGCGGCACGGTGGCCACCGGGCGCTTCAGCCAGCGGGAAATCAACTCATACATCACGAAGGTGGGGTGCGGAACCACGCATGCCCCGGCATCCGCGGCGATCAGCGCCATCTGGATGAGCTCATCCGATCCATTGCCCAACAACACCTGCTCCGGCTCCACCCCCTCGCGCCGGGCGATGGCTTCGCGCAACTCGCGCATGTCTGCGTCCGGATAGCGGTTGACCGGAACCTGGCTGAGATGCTCGGCCCATTTCCGACGCAGGGCATCCGGCAGGGGATGCGGGTTTTCCATGGCGTCGAGCTTCACCAAGCCGGTCGCGTCCGGCACCTGGTAGGCCGCCAGTTGCCTGATGTCGTTTCGGATCATGGCTGCTCCGTCAGTCTCAATTCCACGCTCAAGGCGTGCGCCTGCAAGCCTTCGCGATGCGCCAGACGCGCCGCGGCGGGGCCGACGGCGCGCATGCCTTCGCGGCTGGCGCGAATCACGCTGCTGCGCTTGACAAAGTCGTGCACGCCCAGGGGCGAGGAAAACCGGGCGGTGCGGTTGGTCGGCAGCACGTGATTGGGCCCGGCCACATAATCGCCCAAGGCCTCCGGCGCGTGAAAGCCGAGGAAAATCGCGCCGGCATGACGGATATAGGGCAGAAGCAGGTCGGGATCGTCCAGCGCCAGTTCCAGGTGTTCCGGCGCGATGCGATTCACCACGTCGGCCGCCGTGGCCAGATCGGGCACGAGGATCAGCGCCCCATGCTCGCGCAGCGAGGCGCGGGCGATGTCGGCGCGCGGCAGCGATTGCAGATGCCGCTCGATGGCGTCTTCCACGGCCTCCATCAGCTTTGCGTCGGTGGTGATGAAGATGCTTTGCGCCGCCTCGTCGTGTTCGGCCTGCGAAAGGATGTCGGCCGCCAGCCAGGCCGGGTCGCCGCCATCGGCGACCACGACGATCTCCGAGGGGCCTGCGATCATGTCGATGCCGCAAATGCCGAACACCTGCCGCTTGGCCTCGGCGACGAACTTGTTGCCGGGGCCGACGATCTTGTCCACCGCCGGCACCGATTCCGTGCCCCAGGCCAGCGCGGCCACCGCCTGCGCGCCGCCCACGGCGAAGGCGCGTGTGACACCCGCCGCATGGGCGGCCGCCAGCACCAGTTCGTTGACTTCACGGCCCGGCGCGGGCACGACCATCACAACGTCCTCCACGCCGGCCACGCGCGCGGGCACGGCGTTCATCAGCACCGAGGAGGGATAGGCGGCCTTGCCGCCCGGCACATACAGGCCGACACGATCCAGCGGCGTGATGCGCTGGCCCAGCGTCAGTCCTGATTCATCCGCAAACTCCCAGTTTTCCGGACGCTGGCGCTCGTGATAGACGCGGATACGCCGGATGGCGAGCTGGATGGCCTCGCGGTCGCCTTCGTCCAGCCGCATCCAGGCCTCCTCCATGCGTTCGCGGCTGATTTCCAGTTCGCCGGGCGTGCAATTCCAGCCGTCGAAACGGCGGGTGTACTCGCACAGGGCCGCATCGCCGCGCGCCCGCACGTCCCGCAGGATGCCCGCCACGGTGTCGCGCACCTCTTCGCCGGTGTCTGTTTCACGGGCGAGCAGGGTGTTCAGTTCACGGTCGAATCCGGGACTGGCTGCGTTCAGTCGGCGAATCTCACTCATGACGGTTCCTCCTTTTCGGCCTCCACCGCATCCGCAAGGGCCTGGATGACGGGCGATACCCGGCCCTTGCGCGTGGCAAAGCTGGCGGGATTGACCACCAGCCGGCTGGAAATCTCATACAATGTTTCCTCTTCGACCAAGCCATTGGCCCGCAAGGTGCTGCCGGTCTCGACCAGATCGACGATGCGTTCGGCCATGCCCACCAAGGGCGCCAGCTCCATCGAGCCGTAGAGGTGGATGATGTCCGCATGCACGCCGCGCGACAGGTAGTGCCGCGCCGCCAGATGGTCGTATTTGGTGGCGACCCGAATGCGGCTGCCCGGAGCGGGCGGCCCGGAGCGGGCCGCTTCGCGCGTGGCGGCCACGCACAGGCGGCAGCGACCGATGCCCAGATCGAGCGGTTCGAACACATCCGGCCGATGCTCCAGCAGGAGATCGCGGCCAACGATGCCCATGTCCGCTGCGCCCTGCTCGACATAGGTGCAGACATCGGCGGCGCGGATGATGAGAAACCGCACACCCTCGGGCCCGTCCACCATCAACTTGCGGGTGCGCAGCAAGTCCTCGCCGGGCAGCAGTCCCGCGCGTTCGAGAATCGGCACGGTCTGCTCCAGGATGCGCCCCTTGGACAGCGCGATGGTCAGCGGTTGGGTTGCAGTCGCGTCAGCCGGTGGCAAGGCGTGCGCTCCCGAACTGTTCCGCGCCCGGCGTCAGGCGCTCGATATCGGCACCCAAGCGGCGCAGTTTTTCCTCGATGCGTTCATAGCCCCGATCAATGTGGTACACGCGCGAAATCACGGTTTCACCTTCCGCGGCCAGTCCGGCCAACACCAGGGAGGCCGAGGCGCGCAGGTCGGTGGCCATCACCGGCGCGCCCGAAAGCCGCTCACAGCCCTCGACCACGGCGGTGTTGCCGTTGAGCACGATTTCCGCGCCCATCCGGCGCAGCTCCTGCACATGCATGAAGCGGTTTTCGAAAATCGTTTCGCGAATCACGCTGCTGCCACGCGCCACGCACATCAGGGCCATGAACTGGGCCTGAAGATCGGTCGGGAAACCGGGGTGGGGGCTGGTCTGGATGTTGACGCCCATGAGGCGGTCGCTGGCCTTGCAGCGCACCCAGTCCGGGCCGGTGTCCACATTCGCGCCGGCATCGCGCACGCGGGCCAGAAACGCATCCAACATGGTCGGATTCACATGCGTCACCGTCACCTCGCCGCCGGTGATGAGCCCCGCGGCCAGATAGGTGGCAGTCTCGATCCGGTCGGCGATGACAGAGGTTTCCACGCCGCGCAGCGCGTCCACGCCCTCGATGCGGATCATGTCTGTGCCACAGCCCTCGATGCGGGCGCCCATTCCGATGAGCGCCTCGGCCAGATTGACCACCTCCGGCTCGCGCGCGGCGTTTTCCAGCACGGTTTCACCCTGGGCCAGCGTGGCCGCCATCATCAGGTTTTCCGTGCCCGTCACCGTTACCTTGTCGAAGACGATGCGGGCGCCGTGCAGCCCGGAGGGGCAATCGGCCACCACATAGCCCTGTTCCATGCGGATGCGCGCGCCCATCGCCTCCAGACCCTTCAGGTGCATGTCCATCGGGCGCGCACCGATCGCGCAGCCGCCCGGCAGGCTCACCCGCGCGTGGCCGAAGCGCGCCAGCAGTGGCCCCAGCACGAGCGCCGAGGCGCGCATGGTCTTGACCAGTTCGTAGGGTGCTTCGGGTTTGCGACTGCCGGATGCGTCCACCCGCACGCGACCGGTGTCGTCCATCGAAACAACCGCGCCCTGATTGCCGAGCAATGTCAGCATCGTGGTGATGTCGCGCAGATGCGGGATGTGGCGATAGGTCATCGGACCGTCGGCCAGAATCGCCGCGGCCAGCAGGGGGAGGGCGGCGTTTTTCGCGCCGCTGGCCTCCACCGTTCCGCTCAGGGGACGCCCCCCCTGTATGATGATGCTATCCATGTTGGCACCCGTTCATGGCGGGGCGGAAGCTACCCCGGATTCGGCCCGAAGTCATGCCGGTGTCCTGGTTCACGACATATTGGGACAAGTCGCGGATGGGCATCGTTCATTTTCTGGCTGCGGCCTCAATGGTCAGCCAGACGACCTTCATGGCTGCCTGTGATCGTTCGGGAACATCTTGCGATCCTTCCAGAGCGCAAAGTGCAGGGTATTGCGCGCCATGTGCACGATGCACAGTTGAACCTTCGTCTGCGGATGCACTGCACCGTGTTGATAACGCGCGAAACAAACGCTTCGCAGGCGCAGCTTCGCTTGCCAGCAAGGGCGCAGCCATGCTCATCGACGGATGGGCTGGCCTCAACGCCGCCACCCAAGAGTTCGGCGGCTGGAGCAAGGGCGGCCCGTTCGGGGCTATCCAGAAATACGACAGCGCCGTCGAGGCGCAGAACTCGGAAAAGGATCAACAGGATTCGGACAAGAATACGAAGGGGAGAGGCGGCGATACATCATGGGGTTGAAGCGCGGTTGTGTTTTTGGTATAATGATAAGCCGTTCAAGGAGGTTTTGAATGATTGATCCGAAAGAGTTGGAACCCTATTTTGGTTGGCCGGAAACGCACGCCAAGGGTTTCGAGCCATTCAACCACGACTATCAGCCCGCGCTGGAACCGATCCGCGTCCCGATGGTGCAGGATCTTCCGGCGAAGTTTCACAAGGTCTCCGGCGTCAACACCGATCCCATCGACCCGTATCTGGCGATTGCCGACATGCGCATGCTGTTCGAGAGCAAGGGGCGCAAGCTGGCCGGATTCCTGATCCTCCCCAGCTTCATCGTCGGCGGCGACGGGAAGAAGCACTCGGTCAAGAATCATCCGCCGATCCACAAGATGAAGTCGGTGACGACGAGCGCGGCCTTCGGCATGCACTCGATGGTCAGGGAGTTTGGCATCCATCCTCTGCCCATCCTGCATCTGATGGTCTGGATGGCCTACTTCGAGCGCAGGGCGCAGTTCGCCTATCTGCGCATGGAATATGAGGAAGGTGTCCGCAACGGGGATGAAGAAGCGTGGAAGAGCTTGCAGATGCTCAAGGCGTTCCCCGGCATCGAGGACTACCAGTGGTCGGCTCCGCAGGCTGCGCGCATCATGGGCGAGTTTCCGAGCGACCCCATCATGCGCCAGATGCTGATGCCGCCCGGCATGGTCACGCTGCCGCCCGAATCCGAGCTTGGATGGGTGGACATGGAGCG
>CAYVBG010000007.1:5790-20663 GCA_964449205.1 uncultured Zetaproteobacteria bacterium
CCGGCATGGTCACGCTGCCGCCCGAATCCGAGCTTGGATGGGTGGACATGGAGCGCGGCCTGAAGGATACGCTGGAGCGCACCTATCAGGTCACTGGCATAGGGTGCGATGGTGTGCTGATTGTCGCCACTGATATGAAGGGGGCCATTGCTGTCACCAGCGGAGCCGAAGGCTATAATTGCTGGGATATGATGACTTGGGGGAACGATATTTTTTATGCGTTCCTTTACGATGCCATCATGTGGCTGGTGGAGGTGGAGGTGGAGTTGGAGCCGCACCTTGGCAGCGAGAAGGAAGCGTTCGAGACGCTGGACGGCATGATGACCCAAGCCTACGGCATTCCGCTGATCGAATACTTCGGGCGCAAGATCCCCGAAGGCTCTTACCTTGAGGATCTTCTCAAGTCCGGAGTCGGCGATGCCGTGATCGAGTGGCACAGGGAGCGCCGCAAGGAGTTCCTCGAGATCCAGCGCAGGAACGGCATCAAGGAAGATACCTGCATGGGCGTCGTGGACGAGTGAGAAGGGAAGGGCGGGGGTTGAAATCCCTGCCCTTTCTGGTATAATAGAAAGCCGTCCGACAGGGGGCGCGAATGCGCCGGTCGAGCGCAACAGTTTTCACCGTGGGGCGCTGGCTTGAGCAAGGCTCGCCGCAAACCGCAAAAGCCCGCGCTTTTCCTCCTGGCGCGGCAGGATGGGCGGAGAAGCGGCCTGGACAACCGCATCTCCGCCCATTTTCCGGGCGCTGCATGCGCTTCTCGGGCGAGGATGCGCAGCACGCCTTTGCGCCGCGGATTCGGGCTTGGCGATGGCGGGGGATGAATCAGAGCCCGTCGGCTTCCTCGGCCAGGAACTTCGCCACGCCTTCCGGTGTCGCATCCATGGCCTTCTTGCCCTTCTCCCAACCGGCCGGGCAGACCTCGCCATGCTTCTCATGGAACTGGAGCGCGTCCACCATGCGCAGCATTTCGTCGATATTGCGGCCCAGCGGCAGATCGTTCACCACCTGATGGCGCACCACGCCGTCCTTGTCGATCAGGAAGGATCCGCGCAGCGCCACCGCGCCGTCGAACAATACGTCATAGTCCGCCGAGATTTGCTTGGTGATGTCCGCCACCAGCGGATAGCGCACCTGACCGATGCCGCCCTGTTCCACCGGGGTGTTCTTCCATGCCAGATGGGTGAAGTGCGAATCCACGGACACGCCAATCACCTGCACGTCGCGATCCTCAAACTCCTTCAACCGGTGATCGAAGGCGATGATCTCGGACGGGCAGACGAAGGTGAAGTCCAGCGGATAGAAGAACAGCACCACATACTTGCCGCGGTAATCGGACAGCTTGAAGTCTTCCTTGAAGGAATTGTCGCCCATCACGGCCGTGGCCGTGAAATCGGGCGCGGGTTGGGTCACAAGCACGCTCATTTGCATCACTCCTTGGGATTTGATGAATCGTGAGAGCCAAGCATAGCCCCATGCGCGGCGGAATGCACCACTTGCCGCGTGCGGGTTTGGCGCGGCGGGCCGCATGGCGACGGGTGAGCGGGGCAGGCGTGGCCGCGATGCGGCAAGATGCGTAGGCTTGGCCTCATGTGGACGTATGCGCATCCGGGGTTTGTGGTGCATCAATGGCCCGCCCTTGAGGACAACTATGTGTATCTGATGGATGATGGCGAGGCGCTGGCGTGTGTGGATCCGGCCGATCTGGCGCCCGTGCGCCAGGCATGCGCGCATATCGGAAGGCCGCTCACCCATATTCTGAACACCCACCACCATTGGGATCACACCGACGCCAATCTGGCGCTGCGCGACAGCTATGGCTGTGCGATTGTCGGGTTTGCGCGTGATGCGGCGCGCATTCCCGGCATCACGCGCCAGGTGGAGGACGGCGAAACGGTGGTGATCGGGCGCATGCGGGTGCAAGTGATGTTCACACCGGGCCATACGCGGGGGCACGTGTGCTATCTGCTGGATGATGCGCTGTTTTGCGGCGACACGCTGTTTGGCGCGGGATGCGGCCGGCTGTTCGAGGGCACCCCGGAGATCATGTGGAAGAGCCTGAACCGATTGATGCAACTGCCTGTGAACACACGGGTGTATTGCGCCCATGAATACACGCTGAACAATCTGGATTTTTGCCTGGCATGCGTGGAAGACGATGCGCGGATCCGGCGCCGTCGTCGGCAGGCGGCCGCACTGCGCCAGCGAAACCAGCCGACGATTCCTTCCACGCTCGGCGAGGAACAACGCACCAATCCGATGCTGCTGCCGGCCGATGCCGGCTTCCGCGCACGCTACGCCGCGCGACATCGGCTGGCGGATGATGCGCAGGCGGTGTTTGCGCATATCCGGGCGGCGCGGGACCGATGGTAGCGGGGCGGCACGCGACCAAAAAAGCGTGTGATGCGCTCCCAATGCCGGATGCATGGCGTATCAAGCAGCGGATCCGCCGCCTCGCCGCGGATTGCGGGTTTGCCCGATGTGGATTCACCCGGCCGAACATCAATGAACAAGCACGCCGGCATCTCCGGGAATGGACGGAACATGGCTTCCACGCCGGCATGGACTGGATGGCGGAATCATCCCGGCTGGCTAGGCGAATGGCGCCAACAACCATGCTCGAAGGCGTGCGGTGCGTGATTTCGCTGGCCCTGCGCCATGCGCCGCCGCCGTATTCGCTGGATGAGGCCGTGCGGGCGCGGGGCAGGGGTGTGATCGCGGCCTATGCCTTCGGCGAGGATTACCACGAAGTCATGAAAAAGCGCCTGAAGCGGCTGGCCCGCGCGCTGGATGCGCTGCTCGGCCCGCATGATCAGCGGGTGTATGTGGACACCGCGCCAGTGCTGGAGCATGCACTGGCCGCTTCCGGCGGATTGGGCTGGCAGGGCAAGCATTCGCTGAGCCTGCATCGCGAACTCGGATCGTGGTTCCTGCTCGGCGAAATCTTCACCACGGCGGACATCCCGCCCGACGAACCCGCCACGGCGCATTGCGGCTCCTGCACGGCCTGCATCGAGATCTGCCCGACGCGGGCCATCGTCGCGCCCGGCATGGTGGATGCGCGGCGCTGCATTTCGTGGCTCACCATCGAGCATCGCGGCTGGATTCCGCGCGCGCTGCGCACGCCCATCGGCAACCGCATCTACGGTTGCGACGATTGCCAGCTCGTCTGCCCGTGGAACCGGAAGGCCGCGCCGGTTTCCTCCGCAAGCGATCTCCTCAAACCGCGCGGGGAGAATATCCTTCCCGATCTTGCCAGCCTGCTGGCGCTGGACGATGCGGCCTTCCGCATGCGATTCCGCAAATCGCCGGTGAAGCGCACGGGGCGTGACGCCTTCGTGCGCAACTGCTGCATCGCCGCCGGCAACGCCGGCGACAGGCGGCTGGCCGCGCCCTTGCAGGCCTTGCTGGAGGATGGCTCGCCCATCGTGCGCGGACATGCGGCCTGGGCCTTGGCCCGGCTGGAAGGCGTGCGCGCGCAAGCGGCCATCCGGCGCGCCCTGGCCCGCGAAACCGATGAGAAAGCGCGTGAAGATATGCGCACAACACTGGAAGAAACAAAGGAAAATTCATGAACAAAACACCACCCAAGGCATTCATCTTCGATCTCGACGGCACATTGGTGGACGCGCTGCCCGACATCCGCGCGAACATCAATCGCGCGCTGGCCAGGCTGGGGCACGACATTCAGCTTTCGCTGGATGAAACCCGCCCGCATGTGGGCGGCGGGGCGCAGAAACTGGCCGCCAGCGTGCTCGGCAAGCCGATGGACGACCCGGACACGATGGCGCTCTACCATGCCTTTGCAGACATCTACGCCCGACATCCGGCCGAGTTCAGCCAACCGTTTCCCGGCGTGGTCGAGACCCTGGAGCGGCTGGCCGCGCGCGGCATCCCGATGGCCTGTGTCACCGCCAAGCCGGCCAAGGCGCGCGTGCAGGTGCTGAACTCGCTCGATCTCGACCGCTTCCTGACGCTGGCGCTCTCGCCGGAAGATGGCTATGCGAAAAAGCCCGCGCCGGACATGCTGCTGGCCTGCTGCGAGGCGATGAAGGTCGAGCCGGAAGCGACCGTGATGGTCGGGGACACCCGCTTCGATCTCGAAGCCGGCTTCCATGCCGGCTGCCATACGGTGGCGTGGTGCGCGCACGGCTACCAGCCGCTGCCCGAGGAGTTCGAGGGGCGGGTGATGAAGCTGGCGCATTTCACCGACCTGTTGCGCCTGCTCGATGATTGATGCGGTGAGCGCACGGCGCATCCGGGGCATCTACGGCATTTTGCCGCCCGACCTGCCGGATGCGGACATGCTAGACCGCGCCCGCGCAGCACTCGAAGGCGGGGTGCGCATCCTGCAACTGCGGGACAAAAAGGCCGGCTTCGCGAAGCGCTTGAAGCGACTGTGCCAACTGGTCGATATCGCAAATGATTTCGGAGCCATGATTTTCGCCAACGACCGCCTGCAACTGGCGCTGGAGGCTGGCGCGCACGGCGTGCATCTGGGGCGCAGCGACATGGAGCGAAGCCTTGCCGCGATGCGCGCCGAGGCGGGCAGGGAGCTGGTGATCGGCGTGTCCTGCCAGGGCGATGCGGCGTTCGCCCGCCATGTGTTGAACGAAGGGGCGGATTATGTGTCCTTCGGCGCGGTGTTCCCGACCGAAAGCAAGCGCGAGGTCGCGCCCATCGGCCTGCCGAGGCTGGCCAAGGCGCGCACGCTGTTCCCCGAGGCAAACATCTGCGCCATCGGCGGCATCACGCGGGAGTCCTTGCCCGCCGTGCGCCGGGCCGGCGCGGATGCGGCGGCGGTGATCTCGGCATTGTTCGGCGCGGCCGATGTGCGTCAGGCCGCGCGCGCGATGCGCGAAACATGGGCCGCGGCAGGGGAGGGCGGCGCGGCATGAGCCGGGGCAGGCCGGCGGCGTCGCGTGGGCCCAACCGGCTGTTGCGCGCGCTGGATCGGCTGTATTGCCGTGCCTGGCAGCGTTTGAGAGGGCCTGTGTACACATTGCCGGAGGGGCCGCTGATTCTGGTCGGCAATCACCGATCGGGCGTGGATCCGTTGCTGGTGCAGGCTGCGGTCAACCGTCCGCTGTGTTTTTTGATGGCGCGGGAGCATTACCGATCCGTGTGGTATTTGCGTTGGCTGATGGACGCTTGTGGCGTGATTCCGGTCAATCCCGGCGGCGCCAACCGGCATGCGCTGGCCGAGGCCATCGAGGCGGTGCGCGATGGCAACGCGTTGTGCCTGTTTCCGGAAGGCGAGGCCAATCCCGCCGTGCCGCTTCGCCGTTTGTTGCCCGGCGCCATCGTGATTGCGATGGAGACCGGCGCGCCCATCGTGCCGTTTCGCGTTACGGGGGCCTGGCCCTACGATCACGTGCATATGTGGCGTCCGTTTTTGCGCCGGGGCCGCGGGCGGGTGCATGTTGGCAGGCCGCTGCAACTGCCCGGGGGGCCGGTCTCCAGGCAGGATCTGCGTCTTCAGGTTCAGGCCATGCGCGAGGCGATCCGCGCCGTGCGGTAGGCCTCTGCTACTCCTTGCCGAGACGCATGGCGAAGTCCTCGGGAAACACTGCCTGGGCCAGCGCCTCCTCGTATTCGACCATGTCGCTCTCGACCAGTTGTTGCAGATGCTGGTCGAAGGTCTGGCTGCCGTAGAGGGTGGTTCCTTCCTCCATCGCGCGCGGGATTTCGCGCCAGCGATCCGGATCCAGGATGAAATGCTTGATGACCGAGTTCCGAATCATGATTTCCAGCGCCACCACGCGCCCCTTGCCGGATTTCAGCGGCAGCAGCTTCTGCACGATGATCGCGCGCAGGTTTTCGGCCAGGCGCTCGCGAATCGCTTCCTGTTCGTCCAGGCCGAAGGCGGACATCACGCGCTGCATGGTGCCGATGGCGGTGGTGGCGTGCACGGTGGCCATGACCAGATGGCCCGTTTCCGCCGCCTGCAATGCGGACTGAATCACCTGCCGGTCGCGCGCCTCGCCCACGACGATGATGTCGGGCGTTTCGCGCATGGCATCGTTCAGCCCTTGGGCGTAGCTGGCCACGTCGCGGCCCAGCTCCCGTTGGCTGACCGTGCCTTTTCTGGCCGTGCTGTAGCGAAACTCGATGGGATCCTCGATGGTCACCACGTGCACCGGCTTGTTTTCGATGATGTAGTCTGTCATCGCGGCCAGTGTGGTGCTCTTGCCGGAACCCGTGGCGCCGGCCATCAGAATCAGGCCGTTGCGATAACCGGCGATTTCGCGAATGACCGGCGGCAGGCGCAGCTCGCCGAAGTCGGGGATGTTCATCGGCAGGATGCGCGCCACGATGCCGAAGTCATTGTGGGTGCGCATCACATGAACGCGGAAATGCGCGACATTTTCCAGTGAATAATGAAAATCCAGATTCTGGACGTTTTCCAGCGCCGGCGCGTTGGGCAGCTTGCGGGTGAGGTGACGCATCATGTCCAGCACCTGTTCGCGCGATTGCGGCGGCACCTTGTCTGGCGAGATGGTCACGATGGTGCCGTGGATGCGCATGCGCACCCGGTCGCCGGTGCGCACCAGAAGATCGGAGGCCTGATGCTTGTGCGCGGCCAGCAACAGGTCGTCGATCATGTGCCAGTCAGCATGTGCCACGTGGGTTCCTCCGAGGGATTTCAGGCCGTGTCATCGCGGGTCGATCTTCAGCTCGTCCGAGCCGCCTCCCACGATCTGATCCAGTTGCGAGCGGTCGTCCTGATCGCCGCCTTCCAGCTTGGCCATCTTGATCTTCAGCCGCAGATCGTTGAGCGCGTCCGCATGCCGCAGCGCCTCTTCCTCGCTGATGCGACCTTCTTTCCACAGCTGAAGCAGGTGCTGGTCGAAGGTCTGCATGCCGTATTGCTTGCCCTCGGCCATCGCTTCCTTGATGGTGGAGATCTCGCTCTTCATGATCAGGTCGCTGATGCGCGGCGTGTTGATCATGATTTCGATCGCCGGCGTGCGCTGGCCATCGTTGGTGCGCACCAGTCGCTGGGAGAGCAGGGCGCGCAGATTCAGGGCCAGATTCAGCACCACCTGTTCGTGCATTTCCTGCGGGAAGAAGTTGATGATGCGCTCCAGCGCCTGGTTGGCGTTGTTGGCATGCAATGTGGACAGGCACAGGTGGCCGGTCTCGGCGAACTCCAGCGCGTGCTCCATGGTTTGCCGGTCGCGGATCTCGCCGATCAGAATCACATCCGGCGCCTGGCGCAACGTGTTTTTCAGCGCCGCTTCGTATTCCAGCGTGTCCGTGCCCACTTCCCGCTGCGTCACCACGCATTTCTTGTGCGCATGCACGAACTCGATGGGGTCTTCGATGGTGATGATGTGCCCGGCCTGGTTGCTGTTGCGCCAGTCGATCATTGCCGCCAGCGAGGTGGATTTGCCGCTGCCTGTGGCGCCAACCATGATGACCAGCCCGCGCTTGCTCATCGACACGTCCTTGAAGATGTCCGGCAGCCCCAGTTCGTCGATGGTCGGAATTCGGGTCTTGATCTGGCGAATCACCATGCCCACATTGCCGCGCTGGCGGAAGATGTTGACGCGAAAACGCCCCAGATCGGGGTAGGAGAGCGCCAGATTCATCTCGTAGGTCTCGGCGAACTGCGCCCGTTGTTTTTCGCTCATCACCGAGTTGGCGAGCTGCTCGCATTGCACGGGGTTCAACGCCGCCTGCTTGGTGGGATACACGATGCCGTTGATGCGGAAGGCCGGAGGCATGTCCGCGGTGATGTAGATGTCGGACGCATCCTTTTTGACCATGACCATCAGCAATTGCTTGACGGTGATTTTCCGGTCGGGTTCCTGTGCGCTCATCGCTTGCTCCTGATACGGACGGCGGGAGTCAGCCGCCGAACAGTTTCTTGTTGTTGGCCTTCTCCAGCGCGGCTTGCTGCGTGATCTTGCGCGACTTGACCAGTTGTTGCAGGCAGTGATCCAGCGTTTGCATGCCTTCGCGCTGACTGGTCTGCATGACAGACACCATTTGCGGCACCTTGTTCTCGCGGATCAGGTTGCGGATGGCCGGAGTGCCGAGCATGATTTCATAGGCCGCCACGCGGCCCTGGCCGTCGGCGGTTTTGATGAGCGCCTGCGAAATCACCGCGCGCAACGATTCCGACAGCATCGAGCGCACCATGTCCTTTTCGGCGGCGGGGAACACGTCGATGACGCGGTCGATGGTCTTGGGCGCGGAGGAGGTATGCAAGGTGCCAAACACCAGATGCCCGGTTTCGGCGGCGGTCAGGGCCAGCCGGATGGTTTCCAGATCGCGCATCTCACCAACCAGAATCACATCCGGGTCCTCGCGCAAGGCGCTGCGCAGCGCATTGGCGAATGAATGGGTGTGCGGCCCCAGCTCGCGTTGGGAAATCAGGCAGCTTTTGGACTTGTGCACAAACTCGATGGGATCCTCGATGGTCAGGATATGGCCGCGCTCGGACTGGTTGCGGTGATCCACCATCGCGGCCAAGGTTGTGGACTTGCCCGACCCGGTGGGGCCGGTCACCAGCACCAGCCCGCGCGGTTCCATCGCAATAGTGCTGAACACCTCCGGACATTTGAGTTGCTCCAGTGTGAACACCTCGGTGGGAATCACGCGGAATGCGGCGCTCATGCCGCGGTTCTGCCAGAAGGCGTTGACGCGGAAGCGGGCCACATCGCCCAGCGCAAACGAGAAATCCAGCTCCAGATGTTCCTCGAAGGCCTTGCGTTGTGCATCCGTCATGATGTCGTAGATCATGGCCTGAACTTCCCGCGCCTCGATGGGCGGCACCTTGATGCGCGTGATATCGCCATGAATGCGGATCATCGGCGGCTCGCCGGAAGAAATATGCAGATCGGAAGCGTTGTTCTTGACCGTGAATGCCAGCAGCTCGGAAATGTCCATGCATCCTCCCGGAGGTGTTGGGCCTCACGTCGGAGCATAGGGCAACAGGCGCGGGCGGGGCAAGCGTTGAGATGGCGGGGCGGTTTGCGCGGGGTGAACGTGTGGGCTATCGTGCAAGGAAACGCGCGCTGATCGCGGGAGGGGAGCGATGCGCTACGAACTCGTGCATCAACTGGATGAATTGCTGAAGGCGCGGCATGCGCCGCTGCCGCGCGACGCCATCTGCGCGGAACTGGAGATCAGCCCGGCGCATTTCAAGCGCCTGCTCCACTTCATGCGCGATTATCTGGGTGCGCCGATCTTCAATGTGCGCGGGCAGGGCTACCGCTACGATCCGAACATCGCCTTCGAGCTGCCTGGCGTCTGGTTTTCACCCGAGGAGCTGCACACGCTGCTGCTGATCGATCAACTGGCCGGCGGGCTGCCGGAGGGCGTGTTCGGCAAGGGCTTGATGCGCATTCGCAACCGGGCGCGGGCGATGCTGGCGGAGCATCTGGGTGGCAATGAGCTTGCCCGCGTGCGGGTGTTGACGGCCGGCCGC
Source organism: uncultured Zetaproteobacteria bacterium (assembly GCA_964449205.1). Classification (GTDB taxonomy): domain Bacteria; phylum Pseudomonadota; class Zetaproteobacteria; order Mariprofundales; family Mariprofundaceae; genus JALVTX01. The sequence goes on from CAYVBG010000007.1 coordinate 15,227, forward strand.
CGGAGCCGCGCGCTGCCGGCGTTCGGCACGGTGGTGCGGGCGTTGCGCGAGCGCCGCAGGTTGCGGTTGGCTTACCGTTCGCGCTCGAAGGATGAGCGCACGGTGCGCGAGGTCTCGCCGCAGCGGTTGGCGCATTATCGCGGCAACTGGTATCTGGATGTGTGGTGCCATCGGGCGCAGGCGCTGCGCAGCTTTGCACTGGAGCGAATCGAGGCGGTGGAGATGCTGGATGCGCGCTGCCATGAATGCAGCGAAGCCGCGCTCGACCGGCATTTGGCGACCGGCTTCGGCATCTTCGGCGGCGAGCCGGACAAGCTGGCCCGCATCCGCTTCTCCGAAAAGGCGTCGCGCTGGGTGCGCGATGAGGAGTGGCACCCGGAGCAGGCGCTGCGCGAGCTTCCCGACGGCGGCATCGAGCTGGCCATCCCGTATGCCAATGCGACAGAACTGGTGATGGAGATCGCCCGCTGGGGGCCGGAGGCGGAGGCGCTGGTGCCGGAATCCTTGCGCCGCGCGGTGGCGGACTGGCATGCAGAGGCGGCCAGGAAGCACGGCGCGTGATCGAGGCTCATCATGGGAGCCTTTGGGGTGGCAGGGTGCGCATGACGGTTTCCCGATCGGAGGATGGACGATGAGCCGGAAATATGCGGCGCATATCAATGAAAATGGGCGGATTCATGTGCTGGAAGAGCATCTTGCGCATGTTGCCGGGAAGGCGGGCGCGTTTGCCGCGCGGTTTGGGGCGGAATGGGCGGAACTGGCCGGGCGCTGGCACGATCTCGGCAAGTATTCCGCCGCATTCCAGAAGATGATCTACGAGGCCAACGGCATGGAGGCGCATGTCGAGGCCGAGGGCGCGTCCGGGCCTCGCAACCATTCGACCGCCGGCGCGATTCATGCGGTCGAGCGGTTTGGCCCTGCCGGGCGTATTCTCGCCTATTTGATCGCCGGCCATCATGCCGGCCTGCCGGACTGGGACAAGAGCGATGCGCCGGGCGCGTCGTTGCGCGAGCGGCTGGTGGAGCGCGGATTGTTGGAAGATGCGTTGAAAGAGGAAATCCCCAAGGCGATTCTTGCAGGCGATTTGGCGGCTTTTCCCGAGATGGATTTCACTGCGCCCCAGTGTTTCGCATTGTGGCTGCGAATGCTTTTTTCGGCGCTGGTCGATGCCGATTTTCTCGACACCGAAGCGTTTTACGATGCCGGCAAGGCGCAGGCGCGTTCGGGCTGGCTTCCGCTGGAGGTTCTCAAAGCGAAGTTCGATAGCCACATGCGGGATTTGGCCGGAAAGGCGGAAGCCACGCCGGTCAACCGTCTGCGTGCGCAGGTGCTGGCCGATTGCCGCAAGGCGGGGGCGCTTGCGCCCGGCTTCTTTTCGCTCACCGTGCCCACCGGCGGCGGCAAGACGCTCTCCTCGATGGCCTTCGCGCTGGAGCACGCGCTGCGTCACGGCAAGCGGCGCATCATCCATGTGATCCCCTACACCAGCATCATCGAGCAGACGGCGGAGGTGTTCCGCGGCATCTTCGGCGATCAGGTGGTCGAGCACCATTCCAGCCTCGATCCGGCCAGGGAAAACCATCGCTCGCGTTTGGCGGCGGAGAACTGGGATGCGCCGATCATCGTCACCACCAGCGTGCAGTTTTTCGAATCGCTGTTTGCCGCCCGCACCAGCCGCTGCCGCAAGCTGCACAATATCGCGGACAGCGTGGTGGTGATCGACGAGGCGCAGCTTCTGCCGCCTTCCTTCCTGCAACCGGTTCTGAACGCAATGAAGCGGCTTGTCGATCATTACGGCGTGAGTTTCGTGCTGTCCACGGCGACACAACCAGCGCTGAACTCGCGCAGGGATGCCTTTGGTCGAACGAAGTTCGATGGATTGGACGATGTGCGAGAAATCATCTCCAATCCCGATGGACTCTACAGGGGGCTGGCACGGGTGCGAGTGGAGATGCCGGATGACCCGCATTCATCGGTGACTTGGGATGCGTTGGCGCTGGAGTTGGCGCAGCATGAATCGGTGCTGGCAATCGTGGATTCGCGGAAGGATGCGCGCGATCTGTTTCGTTTGATGCCGGAAGGGACGATGCACCTCTCCGCGCTGATGTGCGGCGAGCATCGTTCGCAGGTGATTGCCGAAATCAAGCGGCGGCTGAAGGATGGCGTGCCAACCCGCGTAGTCAGCACCCAACTGGTCGAGGCGGGCGTCGATCTCGATTTTCCGGTGGTCTATCGGGCGCTGGCGGGGCTGGATTCGATCGCGCAGGCGGCCGGTCGCTGCAACCGCGAGGGACGACTGCCGGAAAAGGGGCGGGTGGTGGTGTTCGTGCCGCCGAAACCTCCGTATGGGTTGATGCGGCATGCGCAACAGAAAACGGTGTCGATGCTGGAGGATGTGCGGGACGATCCGCTTGACCGCCATCATTTCCCGAGGTTTTTCGGGTTGTTTTACGATGAGCAGGAGCTGGACAAGCACGGCCTTGATCGGTTGCTGCAAGTGGAGCGGGATTGCTCCGGCGTGCAGTTTCGCACGGCGGCGATGCGGATGCGGATGATCGAGGATGATGGCCGTGCCATCTTTGTCCGTTTCGATGAAAAGAGTGAGGCATTGCTGGAGCGGCTGCGCCATGCCGGGCCGAACCGTGATCTGATGCGGGCCTTGCAGCGTTATGCGGTGAATGTGCGGGAACGGGCGTTTGAAAAGCTGCTGGAGCGCGGCGACATCGAGCCGGTATGGAGCGAGATGCACGCGCTGGTGAGTCCGGCGTTGTATGACAGGAATCTTGGTCTATTGTTGGAAGGCGAAGCGCTGGATGCCGGCGCGATGGTGGTGTGAGGAGGAGCGATGAATCGGTTTTGTCTTGAGGTCAGCGGAGAGTTCGCCTGTTTCACCCGGCCGGAGATGAAGGTGGAGCGGGTCTCCTACGATGTGATGACGCCTTCCGCCGCGCGGGCGATCTTCGAGGCGGTGCTGTGGAAGCCGGCCATCCGCTGGCAGGTGGAGAAGATCGAGGTATTGAACCCGATCAGGTGGATCAACCTGCGGCGCAACGAGGTCGGCGCGGTGATTCCGAAGGTCAATCCAAAAATGGCAACGAAGAAGGGCGAGCCGCTGGGTTTGAATATCGAGGAGGTGCGCCAGCAGCGGGCGGGGCTGTTTTTGCGCGATGTGCGCTACCGCATCCATGCCCGGTTCGACATGACGGAGAGGGCGGGGGAGAGCGACACTCCGGTGAAGTTTGCGGAGATGTTTCGCCGTCGGGCCTCGAGAGGCCAGTGCTTCAATCAACCCTATCTTGGCTGCCGCGAGTTCTCCTGCGCCTTTCGTCTGCTGGAATCACTGGAGGGTGAGCCTGCGCCGATTGCGGAAACGCGCGATCTGGGCTGGATGCTCTACGACATGGATTTTTCCGACCCGAACGATCCGAAACCGCTTTTCTTCCGCGCGCGGATGGAAAACGGCGCGGTGGCCGTGCCGCCGCGTGATTCGGAGGGGGTGCGCGGATGATTTTGCAGGCACTGGCGGGGTATTACGAACGCAAGAAAGAGGAGCTTGCGCCCGCAGGATTCGAGAACAAGGAGATTCCGTTCATTCTGGAGATCGATTCCGATGGGCGCTTGGTGCAAATCGAGGATACGCGCTCTGGCGAGGGGAGGAAGAAGCGGGCACGCGCTTTTCTGGTGCCGCAGGGGGTGAAAAAGACCTCCGGCATTGCGGCGAACCTGCTATGGGATACGGCGGAATATGTGCTCGGCGTGGATACGCGAGGCAAGCCGGAGCGTGTGGCCGAACAGCACAAGGCATTTCGCGCAAGGATCGGGGCGCTGCGGGAGGCGACCGGAGAAGATGAAGGGGTTTTGGCCATCGAACGCTTCTATGCCGGGATGGATATGGCGCAGTTGGCAGGGCTTCCGCTTTGGCAGGAGATCCTGGAAGGCAATCCGCTGATGAGTTTCCGCTTGCGGGGCGCACCGGGGCTGATTTGCCAGCGATCAGCCGTGATCGAAGCTGTCCGTTCGGCTCTGGATGCGGATTCAGCAAAAGCCATGTGTCTGGTTTCCGGTGAGGAAGACGAAGTCGAGCGACTGCATCCGGCGATCAAGGGGGTATGGGGGGCGCAGACCAGCGGGGCGAATATCGTCTCCTTCAATCTTGAGGCGTTCAACTCCTACGGCAAGAAGCAAGGATCGAACGCGCCGGTGGGCAAGCGGGCAGCCTTCGCCTACACCACCGCGCTGAATCACCTGCTACGCAAAGGCTCATCGCAGCGGGTGCAGGTGGGCGATGCGAGCACGGTGTTCTGGGCAGCGAAGGAAACGAAGATGGAGGCCGTGATTCCGGGCTTGATCGCGGGGGACGATCCGGATCGGCATACCCAGGCGGTGAAAACGCTGCTGGAGGCGGTGCATCATGGGCGCTATACACCGGACGATCGCGAGACGCGTTTCTATGTGCTCGGGCTTGCGCCGAATGCGGCGCGGATCGCCGTGCGCTTCTGGCATGTCGGCACGGTGGGTGAGTTCTCCGAGCGCATTGTGCGCCATTTCGAGGACTTGAAGATCGTGCACGGGCCAAAGGAGCAGGAATACCTGCCGCTGTTCCGGCTGTTGACCGCCACCGCCGTGCAGGGCAAGGCGGAGAATATTCCGCCCAATCTTGGCGGCGAGGTGATGCGCGCGATTCTGGAAGGCGCGCCCTATCCGCACACCCTGCTTGCGGGCGCGATCCGCCGCATTCGGGCCGAGCAGCGGGTGGATTATCCCCGCGCGGCCATCATCAAGGCATGTATGAATCGGAGAACAAAGGAGAAAAAGGAGGAAATCACCGTGGCACTCGACCCAGGCAACACCAATCCCGGCTACCGGCTGGGTCGGCTCTTTGCCGTGCTTGAACAGATTCAGAAGGAGGCGAATCCCGGCATCAATGCGACGATCCGGGATCGCTACTACGGCTCGGCCGCCAGCACGCCGGTGGCGGTGTTTGCCACGCTGTTGAAGTTGAGCAAGCACCATCTGGCGAAGCTGAATCCGGGACGGGCCATCAATCTGGAGCGGTTGATCGGCGAGATCATGGAGGGTATCACCGATTTTCCGGCGCATCTCACGCTGGAGGATCAGGGACGGTTCGCGATCGGCTACTACCATCAGCGCCAACATCCAAGCACTTACAAAACCGACAAAGGAGAATAACCATGAGCAATCCCATTCAGAATCGTTACGACTTCGTGCTGCTGTTCGATGTGCAGGACGGCAACCCCAACGGCGATCCGGATGCCGGCAATCTGCCGCGTGTGGATGCCGAGACCGGCAAGGGACTGGTCACCGATGTCTGCCTCAAGCGCAAGGTGCGCAACTATGTGGGCCTGAAGCATGGCGAGAATCCGCCTTACGAGATTTATGTGAAGGAAAAGGCAATTCTCAACAAGCAGCATGAGCG
>CAYVBG010000008.1:0-20078 GCA_964449205.1 uncultured Zetaproteobacteria bacterium
GATGCCGCCTTCGTAGATCAGATCCACGATCAGCTTGACCTCGTGCAGGCACTCGAAATACGCCATCTCCGGCGGATAACCTGCCTCCACCAGCGTCTCGAAGCCGGCGGTGATCAGCGCCGTCAAACCGCCACAAAGCACCGCCTGCTCACCAAACAGATCGGTTTCGCATTCGTCGCGGAAGGTGGTCTCGATCACACCCGCGCGCGTGCCGCCGTTGGCCTTGGCATAGGACAGCGCCAACGCCCTGGCGCCGCCGGTGGCATCCTGATCCACGGCAATCAGACTCGGCACGCCGCCGCCCTGGGTGTAGGTGTGGCGCACCAGATGGCCGGGTCCCTTGGGCGCAATCATGATGACATCCAGATCGCCGCGCGGCTGGATGGTGCCGAAATGAATGTTGAAACCGTGCGCGAACGCCAGCGCCGCACCCTGTTTCAGGTTCGGCTCGATATGTTCGCGGTACACCTGCGCCTGATTTTCGTCCGGCAGCAGCACCATGACCACGTCCGCGCCCTTCACGGCCTCACCGATTTCGGCCACCTTCAGGCCTTCGTTCCCGGCCTTTTTCCACGACGCGGATCCGGCGCGCAGGCCCACCGTTACATCCACGCCCGAATCCTTCAGATTCAGCGCATGGGCATGACCTTGGGATCCATACCCCAGAATGGCCACCTTCTTGCCCTGAATGATGGACAGGTCGGCATCGTCGTCGTAGTAAATCGTCATTGCCATGGCGCTTGATTCTCCTTGTTCCGAAACTCGCAAACTCCCGAAAGGGGCCGCAGGATAGACGCTTTCGGGCTGGAATTCACCTGTTTGTTGCGTACCGTATCCCCAGCCCATCAAGGAGACGCGAAATGTTGTGCATGATTTCCCCGGCCAAGAAACTGGATATCGAAACGCCGGCACCGGTGTCGGAGTATTCCATCCCCGCGTTTCTGGACGACGCGGCGGAACTGGTGGACATCCTGAAACGGAAAAGCGCCGATGAACTGGCGCGCCTGATGAGCGTCAGCGACCGGTTGGCCGAACTGAACGCCCGCCGCTATGCTTGGTGGCATCGTCCGTTCACACCGGAAAATGCCAAGCAGGCATTGTTCGCTTTCCGGGGCGACGTGTATGCGGCGCTGGATGCCGATACGCTCGACGACGCGGCTGTTGTGTTTGCGCAGGATCACTTGCGCATTCTCTCAGGCCTCTATGGGCTGCTCCGGCCGCTGGATCTGGTGCAGGCCTACCGGCTGGAAATGGGCACACGGCTGCCCACGCCGCGTGGACGCGATCTTTACGCCTTCTGGGGGGGAGCCATCACCGACGCGCTGAACGCGGCGCTCGCCCGCTGCCGGACACCGGCGCTCATCAATCTGGCCTCCGGCGAGTATGCGAAGGCCGTGCGCCTTGATTGCATTCGGGGGCGGGTCATCCATGTGCATTTCAAGGAGCAACGCTCCGACGGATACCGGACCATCGGCATTCACGCCAAGAAGGCGCGCGGCATGATGTGCCGCTTCATGCTCGAAAACCGGCTGGACGAACCGGAGGGGCTGCGCGAGTTTGCCGCCGGCGGCTATGCGTTCCGCCCGGACATGTCCACGGAAACAAACTGGGTGTTCACGCGCGATCAAACACCGCGCGCAGCATGAAAATGGTGGGCCCACCAGGACTCGAACCTGGAACCAACCGGTTATGAGCCGGCCGCGCTAACCAATTGCGCCATGGGCCCGCACGCCGGCGCAACGATAGTCGCTCCCCCCTGGAGGAGCAATCGCAAACACTTTGCGGAGCCACCGCAAACGGCATAGCCTCCGGCATCCCCCGACAAAGGATGGATATGAAATTCACCGAACTGAATCTTCCGGCCCCGCTGCAACAGGCCATCGACGAGCTGGGATACACCGAGCTCACCGACGTGCAACAGGCCGCGCTGCCGCTGACGCTGGCCGGCAAGGACGTAGCCGGCCAGGGACGCACCGGCACCGGCAAGACCGCCACGTTTCTGATTACCGTGATTCATCGCCTGCTCACCGCGCCGCCCAAGGCCGGCCGGAAGCCGCATCACCCGCGCGCATTGATCATCGCGCCCACGCGTGAGCTGGCCGTGCAGATTCGTGATGATGCCGCGCATTTGATCCGGCATACGGACCTGCGACTGCACGCGGTATTCGGCGGTGTGGACTACGACAAGCAGCTCAAGGCGTTTGACAACGGGGTGGACATTCTGGTGGGCACACCGGGGCGGCTGATCGATTACCTGAAAAAAAAGGCCTTCTCGTTGCGCAAGACCGAGGTATTGGTCATCGACGAAGCCGATCGCATGTTCGACCTGGGCTTCATCCGCGACCTGCGCTTCATGCTTCGCCGCCTGCCGCCCTATGACGAGCGGCAATCGCTGATGTTCTCGGCCACCCTCTCGCACCGCGTGCTGGAACTGGCCTACGAACACATGAACATGCCGGAGAAAATCCGCGCCGAGGAAGGCGACATCACCGCCAGCGGCATCGAGGAATGGATGTATCACACGGCGATGGACGAAAAATTCCCGTTGCTCGTGCACCTGCTGCGCGAACTCGACGTGGAGCGCGGCATGATTTTCGTCAACGAGAAACGCACCGGCGAGCGCGTGGCGCGGGATCTGGCGCGCTACGGCTTTCGGGTGGGCATTCTCTCCGGCGACGTGCGGCAGAAGAAGCGCATGCGCATTCTCGAAGACTTCACCGGCGGCCGCCTGCACCTGCTGGTCGCCACCGATGTGGCCAGCCGCGGACTGCACATCGATGGGGTGACCCACGTGTTCAACTACGACTTGCCCGAGGACGCGGAAAACTATGTCCACCGCATCGGACGCACCGCGCGGGCCGGCGCCACCGGCGTGGCGGTATCCTTTTCTTGCGAGCGATTCTGTTTCGGTCTGCCAGACATCGAAGCCTGCATCGGCCGCGCCATCCCGGTGCGTCCAATCGAACCGGCATCGCTGGATATCGGCGATCCGGTATGCCCGGATGCCACCGCCGAGGGTTTGCGGCGCGAGGATCGGGCCTTGCCCGGGCCTTCCGGCCAGCGCCCGGGCGGCGGCAACCGCCGGCGTCGCCGGAAGGGGACGAACGGAAGATCATCCAGAAGGGCCTGACACGCAGGCCTTCATCTTGAAACAGGCGGCGCCCGGCGCCCTTATGAAACCAACCGCACCGCCTCCCCGTCGCGCGGGTGAATGCGCCCGATCCGGAACACCGTCTCACCGGCTTGCGTCAGTGCGTCGCAGGCTGCTTCCGATTCCGGTTCCGGCAGAATGACCACAAAACCGACGCCCATGTTGAATGTGCGATAACGCTCCGCGAACGGAATCTCCGCCATGGACAACAGGTATGCGAACACCGGCGGCACGGGCCAGGATGTCGTATCCACCGTGGCGCTCAAGCCTTCGGGCAGGATGCGCTCGATATTGTCAAACATCCCGCCTCCGGTGACATGCGCATAACCATGAACGATGACGCCCGCTTGCTTCAATGCCTGAACCGCCGGAACATACAGCCGCGTCGGCGCCAGCACGGCATCCGCGGCCGTGGATCCGTCCGGCAGCACATCAGCTTCGATGTCCGCGCCCCCCACTTCGATGAGCTTGCGGATCAGCGAAAAACCGTTGGCATGCGGTCCGTTCGATGCAAGCCCCAGCATCACGTCGCCGTCGCGAATGGCCGAGCCGTCCACGATCTCCGACCGCTCCGCCACGCCAACGGAAAAACCGCCGATATCGTAATGACCGGGCGCATACATGCCCGGCATCTCGGCCGTTTCCCCGCCAATGAGCGCGCAACCGCAAATCCGGCAGGCTTCGGCCACGCCTTCCACCACGCAGGCCAGCGTCTCTCCCTCCAGCTTGCCGGTGGCGAGATAGTCCAGAAAGAACAACGGCTCGGCATTTTGCGCCGCCATGTCGTTCACGCACATGGCCACGGCGTCCACACCCGCCACATGCGGACGATTGTGCTTTTGGAGCAGCAACAGTTTCGTGCCCACGCCATCGGTGGAAGACACCAGCACCGGTTCCCGCAGGTGCGAGAAATCCGCGCGGAACAGCGCGCCGAAACCGCCCAATCCTCCCAGCACTTCGGAACGACGGGTGGAAGCCACGGCATCCTTGATGCGGCGCACAAACGCGTTGCCGGCATCAATGCTCACGCCGGCATCGGCATAGGTCAGGGAAGGCCTGCTCGCGGAATCAGACATCGAGATTGCGCACCTTCAGCGCATTGTCCTGAATGAAATTGCGGCGCGGCTCCACGGCATCGCCCATCAATGTGGAAAAGGTCTCGTCGGCAGCCACCGCATCCTCCACTTGCACCCGGAGCAAGACGCGGCGTTCCGGATCCATCGTCGTTTCCCACAGCTGTTCGGGATCCATCTCGCCCAGCCCCTTGTATCGCTGGATGGTGAGCCCCTTGCGCGCCTCTTGCTGAATCACGCTGACGATGTCGTCATATCGGGACACGGGCCAGCGACGCGCCTCGCGCGAGAGATGCGCGCCTTCACCCACCAATTTCAGTACCGTGGCGCACAGGGTTTGCGCCTCACGATACTCGCCGGTCGCCACCAGATCCTTGTCCAGCCAGGAGTGAATGACCCGACCATGATCGCGGCGGCGGAACTCCACCCGCCAGCATCCCTGTTCCGCATCCTCGTGCAGCACGAAATCCAGCGTTTCATCCACCCGGGAGGCGCGCCGGAACGCATCCGCCACATCCCGCATGCGTGTTTCCAGCCGGTCGCGATGGCGGAAGGCCGACAAATCCAGTTTCCCCGTCTCCAGCAACAGCCGCAGCACCTCGCCGTCCAACCGCTGCGACAGGCGACGACGCAACTGTTCCAGCCGGTGGATGCCGCGCGCCATGGTCATCAAGCGTTCGCCGGAAATTCCCTTGGCGCTGCCGCCGGGGTGATAGGTCATGCCTTGGGCGCCATGTTCGAGCAAAAACTCGAACAGCTCGTCGTCAGTGGAGATGTAACGCGACTTCTTGCCACGCGCCACGCGATAGAGCGGCGGCTGCGCGATATAGAGATGGCCGCGCTCGATCAGCTCCGGCATCTGGCGAAAGAAGAAGGTCAGCAACAATGTCAGAATATGCGAGCCGTCCACGTCCGCATCGGTCATAATGATGATGCGATGGTAGCGCAGCTTGCCGATATCGAAGTCGTCCTTGCCGATGCCCGTACCCAGGGCGGTGATCATCGTGCCAATCTCCTGGCTGGAGAGCATCTTGTCGAAGCGCGCCTTTTCCACGTTCAGGATCTTGCCCTTGAGCGGCAAAATCGCCTGGAACTTGCGATCACGCCCCTGCTTGGCCGAACCGCCGGCGGAATCTCCCTCCACCAAAAACAACTCGGACGCGGCCGGATCCTTTTCCTGACAGTCCGCCAGCTTGCCAGGCAGGTTCGACACGTCCAACGCGCCCTTGCGGCGGGTAAGCTCGCGCGCCTTGCGCGCCGCCTCGCGTGCCGTGGCCGCCTCCACCACCTTGCCGACGATGCGCCTGGCCTCCTTCGGATGCTCTTCAAACCATTCGGCCAGTTTCTCGCCCACCAGCGATTCCACCGCCGGTCGCACCTCGCTGGACACCAGTTTTTCCTTGGTCTGTGAAGAGAACTTCGGATCGGGAACCTTGACCGACAGCACCGCGGTCAAGCCTTCGCGGCAATCGTCGCCGGTCAGGCTCACCTTGTGCTTCTTGAGCATGTCGTGGGCATTGGCGTAGCTGTTGATGCAGCGGGTCAGCGCGGCGCGGAAGCCCGCCAGATGCGTGCCGCCGTCGCGTTGCGGGATGTTGTTGGTATAACAAAACACGTTTTCCTGCCAGGCGTCAGTCCACTGCATCGCCAACTCCATGACGATGCCATCCCGTTCTCCACGGACGGAAATACATTCGCCATGCAATGGATTGCGGGTGCGGTTCAGGTGCTGCACAAAAGCGGTGATGCCGCCCTCGTATTCGAACACATGGCGCACATCGTTGCGTTCGTCGAACAACTCGATGCGCACGCCGCTGTTCAAAAACGAAAGCTCACGCAGCCGCGTGGACAGCACATCCATCGAAAAGTTGCGATGCGAAAACACCTCCAGGCTGGGCAGGAATCGCACCTCCGTGCCCGTGCCGGCGGCCTCGCCAATCACCTTCAGCGGAGCCACCGGATCGCCATTCTCGAAGCGCTGATAATGCACCTTGCCATCGCGTCGGATGACCAGCTCCAAGTACTCCGACAGCGCGTTCACCACCGACACACCCACCCCGTGCAGACCGCCGGACACCTTGTAGGAGTTGTCATCGAACTTGCCGCCGGCATGCAGCACGGTCATGATAACCTCGGCCGCCGACACGCCTTCCTCGGGGTGAATATCCACCGGAATGCCGCGGCCGTTGTCGCGCACCGTGACCGAATCATCCGAATGCAGGATAACCTCGATGCGGTCGCAATGGCCAGCCAGCGCCTCGTCGATGGCATTGTCCACCACTTCAAACACCATATGATGCAGACCCGTGCCGTCATCGGTGTCGCCAATATACATGCCCGGGCGCTTGCGCACGGCATCCAGGCCGCGCAACACCTTGATGCTGTCGGCGCCATATTTCCGCTCCGCCTGTGCACTCATGCCGCTTCCTCCACACCAGCCCGGGCTGGTTGATCATGCCTTTTCCCGTCCAGGGAAAAAACATGCATGCGCCAACGACCGGGCAATCTCGCCCCCGTCGGCGCGGTCATCAAAATCTGCCCCTCATGCGCGGCCAGCCTCTCAAGCAACACCTGACCGCGGGACGGGTCCAACGCCTCCATGCAATCGTCCAGCAACAACACGGGCATCAACCCACGATGCTGCCCGCGAACCGCGCATTCCGCCAGCCTCACCGCCACTGCCGCCAGCTTCTGTTGCCCTCGGGAACCGCAAGCGCGGATATCGCGCGGCCCCTGGAGCATCTCGACCCGGTCGCAATGAGGCCCCATGCGCAAGGGCGCGCCGCCCTGTTCACAGCGTTGTCTTGCAAGACGTTCCATCCAACCGGTCTCTTCCTCCGGCGCGGAGGGCCGGATGCGCACGCGCATCCCGTCGCCGGTCAGTCCCGTTTCGTTTGCCAGCATCGCATTGAGCGTGCCCAATACATCCTCTCTCGCGCGCATCACCTTGAGGCCATGCACCACCATCTGGTGTTCCCATACCTCGATCTCCGCGTTCGTCGCCCGTCGGCGCAACAGGCGCCCGCGCTGCATCAAACAACGCAGATAAGCACGATAACACGGCATCACATCCGGACGACAATACAGCACCATCCTGTCCAGCCAGCGCCGGCGTTCGGCCGGAGCGCCATCCATCAATCGCGCTCCTTGGGGCGATTCAGCCAGTACCGGCAGCGTTTCGGTGAGTTCCATCCGCTGTGTCAGCCTGCGGCCCTGCAAAAACACTTCCGTTCCGCGTTTGCCGCCAGCCACCCGCACATGCAGCGGCCCATAGCGACGCCAGGCCCCGGCCACGCGGAAACCGTCGCTGTCCCAGCGCGTCAAAGCCGGATCGCGCGCCTGCCGGAACGAACGCCCGTGCCCCATCATGAACACAGCCTCCAACAGGCTGGTCTTGCCGCTGCCATTGGCGCCCGTGACCAAGTTCATGCCCGGCCCGCATGGCCAGTTCACCCGGCGATGGCAGCGCAGGTCGGTTGCTTCCAGCTCGCGCAATTGAAGAACGGCGATGGCGCTCACTCAAACATCAAACGCGGCCTAGATGCGCATCGGCATGATCACAAACCGCGCCGCGGCATCCTCGCCCTCATCCAGGAGCACCGGCGACAGCCCGTCGCGGAAATGAACGCGCACGACATCCCCTTTCATCACGCCCAACACGTCCCGAATATAGCGGGCGTTGAACCCGATCTCCGTCTCCGGGCCCGCGTATTCCAGCGCCAGCGTTTCCTCGGCCTGCTCCTGATCGGTGTTGTGTGCTGAAACCACCATCTCACCGGGCCTGAGCAGCAGGCGTACATCATGCGTGAACTCGTTGGCCACAATCATGATGCGTCGCAGGATCTGATCCAGCTCCGTCCGATTGGCCACGGCCAACTCCGGGTTGTCCACCGGAATCACGTCCGCATAGTTGGGGAAACGGGCGTCGATCAGTTTGGATACCAGCGTGCATACGTTCGCGTTCACGCGAATCTGGCGTTCGCCGATGCAAAGGGCCACCTGACCGGGTTCGTCTTCGCACAGCTTGCGTATTTCCATGACCGCCTTGCGCGGCACAATGCTCTTGCATGATCCGTCCGGCTCGGTCAGCAGCCGGCGTATCAGGGCCAGTCGATGCCCGTCCGTCGCCACCAGATTCAGCCCGGCGGCATCCAGTTCGAACAGGGTTCCCGTCAGGTATTTCCTGGTTTCATCCGTGGACATCGCAAAGCTCGTGGAAGCAATCATGGCCGCCAGATCCAGGCCTTCCAGCCGAACTTCCACACCGCCGCTGTCGTCCTGAATGTCGGGAAAGTCGTCCGCCGCCATCGTCGCCAGCCGAAATCGTGAGCGACCGCTGGCGATACGCAGAAAGCCGTCTTCGAGTTTCAGTTCCACGTCCGCATCGGCGTCCAGTTCCTTGAGCACGTCAAAAAGCTTGCGTGCGGCCACCGTGGTTTGGCCTGCCTTGTCAACGGAAGCCTGCACCTGCGCCCGAATGCCCACTTCCAGATCGGTGGCGCTCGCCATCAGCACGCCACCTTCGGCACTCAACAGGATGTTGGAAAGAATCGGAACCGTGTGCCGACGCTCGACCACATTCTGGCAGCGCTGTACCGCGCCGAGGATGTTGATGCGGGAAACCGTGATGTGCATGTTGCTCTCCTGTTTGTTCAAGGCCGTTTTATATCAAAAATCCAGTCATCGTCATAGGCTTTGTGCATGGTGTGGACAACCTGTAAATCCCCTTTTCATACAATCGGTTGCGTGAAATCGGATTGTGGATGAAGCAGGGAGAACCGGGGGAATGGATTCTGGTCGAACGATGCACGGCCGCGCCGGTGGAGGGTGGCATGCTCCGCTTCCCGTTTCATCCACAACTTGTCCGCGCTGTTTCCGCGGAGTTGTGCACAAGGACGGGCGTGTCGTGCTCCGGTTCCGGCCGGCATCAGCCGCGAATGAGCTTGCCGAGACGTTCCATTTCTTCCCGAAACGCCTCGTCCTCGTTGGTCTTCTGTTCGATTTTGCGCGCCGCGTACAACACCGTGGTATGGTCGCGCCCGCCGAAATGCTCGCCGATCTCGGGCAGGGACAGTGTGGTCAGTGTCTTGCTGAAATACATTGCCACCTGGCGGGGGAAGGCGATGTTGCGAGTTCGCTTTCTGGAACGCATGTCCTGAATGCGGATGTTGTAATAGTTCGCGACATGTTTCTGGATGTCGTCGATGGTGATCGCTTTTACTTCCTCGTGCAGCAGGTCGCGCAACACCCGGCGGGCGAAGTCCATGTCAATCGCGCGGCCGGTGAGTGTCGCGTGCGCGGTCAGACGTGTGAGCGCACCTTCGAGTTCGCGCACATTGTTGGTGATGCGCGTGGCGAGCATGGTCGTCACCTCGTCCGGCAGTCTGACGCCGGCCAGTTCCGCCTTGCTTTTGAGAATGGCCTGCCGGGTCTCCAGCGATGGTGGCTGGATGTCCGCCACCAATCCACAGCCGAAGCGGGATTTGAGCCGCTCCTGCAGGTGATCCATTTCGCGGGGAGGCTTGTCCGAGGTCAGGATGATTTGCTTGCGCGATTCATACAGTGCATTGAAGGTGTGGAAGAATTCTTCCTGTGTACTGGCCTTGCCGGCGATGAACTGCACGTCGTCGATGATGAGCACGTCCACCTTGCGGTAGCGATCGCGGAACTGCTCGGTGGCGCCGCTTCGGATGGCCTGGATCAGCTCGTTGGTGAAGCGCTCGCTGGTGCGGTAGGCGATGGAGAAGTCATTGCGGTGCATCAGCTCGTTGGCCACGGCGTTGATCAGGTGCGTCTTGCCCAGGCCGACGCCGCCGTAGATGTAGAGCGGATTGTACACCTGCCCCGGTTGCTCGGCGACGGCGCGACAGGCGGCATGGGCGAATTCATTGCTGGGGCCTACGACGAAATTGGCAAAGGTGAAGCGCGATTCGATGAATCCGTCCACCTTCGGATGCGCCGGCGTTTCAGTGTCCGGCACGGGCGCATCCAGCGCGGCGGATGCATCCACGCGGAAATCCACTTTCACATCATCCCCGAAATGCTCGCGCACGAGCTGGCGAATGGTGTCGCCGTAGTGGTCTTTCAGGTTGTCGAGAAAGAAGCGGCTGGGCGCATTGAGCGCCAGCGTGTCGCCCTCGACCGTGGCGTGGATGGGGCGAATCCAGGCATCGAAACGTGCAGCCGGCACGTCTTCCGCCAGTGCGTTCAGAATGATCTGCCAGTCGATTTTCCCTCCGCTTCCGGACATGCCGACAATCCTAGGCCGATCTCGGGCAGTCCGCCACCGGTTGCTTGTCCGGGATGAAAAGGCCGGGGTTTCTTGACAGGGGGGAGCGGTTTCCTAAGATTCGCAGCCCTTTTCAGCCAAGGAGACAAACATGAGCTTCACATTCAAACCCAGCCGGATCCGCCGCGCCCGCACCCACGGATTCCGCGCCCGCATGGCCACCCGTTCCGGTCGCGCCGTTATCAATCGTCGCCGGGCCAAGGGCCGCAAGCGCCTGAGCGCCTGAGTCGGACGCCTGAATCAGGGTCGGAAACACCGTTTTCCACCGCGTTGCCGACTGCGCCGGAAAGCGGATTTTGCGGCCATGCGCCGGGGGCGCAGGCTGACAGTCGGCGGCCTGCGACTGGTTTATCGCCCCAACGGACGGACATATGCGCGGCTGGGCTTGGCCGTATCGCGCAAATATGGCGGCGCCGTGCGTCGCAATCGGTTGAAGCGCCGGATTCGGGAATGCTTTCGTTTGCATGCGATTCGGGAGGTGGGCGTGGATGTGCTGGTGATGCCGGTGTCGGACTGGCGTGGAACGGAGGATGTCGCCGGAGACATGCAACGCGGCTTGGAACGCATTGTCGGGGAACTTCGGGGCCGGCGGACATGAGGCGATGTCTGGCAGGCCTCATTCGCATCTATCAGTATGTGATTTCACCCATGCTGCCGCCACGCTGCGTTTATGAGCCGACCTGCTCGAACTACGCCATTCAGGCCATCGAGACGCATGGCGCGGCGCGGGGAGCATGGCTGGCGATTCGTCGGTTGTTGCGTTGCCATCCATTCGCCCGGGGAGGATTCGACCCCGTGCCGGAATGTCGTGCGCCCCGCTCGCGCACCGAGGAGATTTGAACAATGGAACAACAACGCAATATGATTCTGGCGTTTGCGCTCTCCATGGCCATCCTGGTCGGGTGGCAGTTTTTCTTTGCGCCGTCTGAACCGGTGTCCGATACAGGAAACGGATCGCAGGTTTCGGCCGGGGATCAAGCCCCCGGTCAGGCTTCCGCACCCGACAATGGGACGGCGCCCGAACCGCCTGCGGCACGCGCGGGCAAGAATGTGCCCTCAACGGCGCCTGCAAACCATCCGCAGGCGCGAACGCTGACCACGCTGACCAACGATGTGCTCAAGTTGACGGTGGATGCCCGCGGTGCGGTGATTCGCGCCGTGGCTCTGAAATACCGCAAGGAGCTCGGTGCGCCTTCGTCGTTTGTGAATATTTTGGGTCGCGACGGGCAACGGTCGATCTATGTCAATGCCGGTGTGGCGGGGCATCCGTTGCCGACGTTTCAAGTGGTTTCACGCCATACGCGGGGTGATGAAACGGTTTTGACGCTGGCGGCGCGGCTGGACGATGGCCGCGCCTGGACGCGCGAGATTCGGCTGAAGCGCGGCGCCTATGTGGTGACGGTGCTCGACAAGCTGGCTGCGGGGAGCGATGCGCGCATGTACCGGCAGGTGGTGAGCGTCAATCCCGATCGCGAAGAATCGCGCATGTATTATCAGTACAAGGGCCCCATCGGGCTGTTCAACGACAAGCTGACGGAGGAATCCTTCGACGATCTGGATGAACACAGTCCGGTAATTCGGGAACATGTCACGGGCGGCTGGATCGGTATCATGGATCGGTATTTCATCGCTGCCGTCATCGGCGATGCAAACCGGACATATCGGTACTATTTCAAGGGCGCCACCATGAATGGCGTAGCCACCTACCAGGCCGGCATGCTGGAGAGTCCTGCGCGCATGGATGGCGGGGAGGCGGTATTCACCTCGCGGATTTATGTGGGGCCGAAGTCCACGCCGGTGATGGAAACGCTGAACGTGGGACTGGAGCGCGCGGTGGATTATGGCTGGTTCGCGTTCATCGCCAAGCCGATGCATGACTTGCTGTTGTGGTTGCACCGTTTCATTCCGAACTATGGATGGTGCATCATCGTATTGGTGATACTGATCAAGGCGCTGTTTTTCATCCCGACCAAAAAGTCGTACGAATCCATGGCCGCGATGCGCAAGCTCCAACCGGAGATGCAGCGCCTGCGCGAGCTGTACGGCGATGATCGGCAGCGGATGGGCCAGGAAATGATGGCACTCTACAAGAAGCACAAGGTGAACCCCTTGGGTGGATGTTTGCCCATCATCGTTCAGATTCCGGTGTTTTTCGCGTTGTATAAAACGCTGCTGGTCTCCATCGAGCTCCGGCATGCGCCGTTCGCCGGCTGGATTCACGATTTGTCGGCAATGGATCCCTATTACATTCTGCCGGTGTTGATGGGTGCCTCGATGATCGTGCAGCAGCGATTGAATCCTCCTCCGCCCGATCCGATGCAGGCCAAGGTTATGAAGTTTCTGCCGGTGATTTTCACCTTCATGTTCCTGTTCTTCCCGTCGGGGCTAGTGCTCTACTGGCTGGTGAACAACGTGCTCTCCATTGCCCAGCAATGGTATGTGATGCGCCAGATGAAGGCGATTTGATCCACCGGATGGCGTTGTGTCCACCATAGCCGCCATTGCCACGCCGCCTGGGCGTGGTGGGGTGGGAGTCATTCGCATCTCCGGTCCCGGGGCGGCCGGCATTGCGCGGCGGCTGTGCGGTCGGAAGTCTTCGTGGCCCGCGCGTCGGGCGGTGTTGTCATCGTTTCTGGATGCGCGCGGCGAGGCGCTCGATCGGGGCCTGGTGCTGCATTTTCCTGCACCGCATTCCTACACCGGGGAGGATGTGATCGAGCTTCAGGGGCATGGGTCGCCGGTGTTGCTGCGAGCCTTGCTTGCGCGCGTGCTCGATTTGGGGGCGCGCATGGCGGAGCCTGGTGAATTCACGCGCCGCGCCGTGGAGAACGGCAGGATGACGCTGGATCAGGCCGAGGCAGTCGCGGCCTGTATCGAGGCAGCCACCCTGCGCGCGGCGCGACAGGCCGAGCGGCATCTGGCCGGGGAGTTTGGTCGATTCGTGAGCGGATTGATGGAAGAGATCACCGGAATTCTGGCGGATGTCGAGGCCTGTCTGGATTTTCCCGAGGACGATGTGCCGACGCCGCTGTTCGAAGCAGTGCGGACGCGCGTGAATGTGCGTTTGCTGGCGCCGATAAGGGCGGCGCTGGCGACCGCGCCGTTTGGCGAGCGGTTGTTTCAGGGTGCGACCGTGGCCATCGTCGGTTCACCCAATGTCGGCAAGTCCAGTTTGTTGAATCGCCTGGCGGGGCGCGATCGCGCCATTGTCAGCGAGGTTCCGGGTACGACACGGGACGTGCTGGAAGTGGATTTTGAGGTGGAGGGCATTCCGCTGCGGCTGGTGGACACCGCCGGCATGCGGGAATCGACGGATATCATCGAGCGGGAAGGGGTGCGTCGCGCCCGCGAGGCAGCACGGGACGCCGATCTGATCCTGATGGTGGCCGATATCACACGCCCGGAAACCTGGCGGGTGGATGCCGGGGCCGATATTCGCGTGATGAACAAGGTGGATCTTGCGCCGGGGCAAGAGCGCTGTCCGGAAGGGTTTCTGCCTGTGTCCGCCAGGTCGGGCGAAGGCGTGGAGCGGCTGCTGAGCGAGATGGCCCGGCATCTGGAAGCCATGCCGCTGGCGGAAGAGGGATTGCTGGTGACCCGTGAGCGGCACAGGCGCCTGCTGGAACGGGCCGGCCAGCGCCTGGAGGCGGGGTTGGCGTTGCTGGGTGATGCGGCCATGCTGGATGTGGTGGCGCTGGAATGGCGCGGCGCATGGTCGTCTTTGGGCGAGATTCTGGGCATGGGCGATGTCGAGGCGATTCTGGACCAGGTGTTTGCCCGGTTTTGCATCGGCAAATAACCGACTCGGAAACGCGGAACGGTCGCACGGCCGGCATTGTCGTTGGACGATCAGGTGTTGTCGCGTCATAATGCATGGCGAAACATGGCCGCAATGTTCGGCAATGTGGCTATAAGATGTTGATATTATTGAATTTTTGGAGGGTTTATGTCTGCCAGACATCCAGTCATCGCGGTCACCGGCTCCTCGGGCGCGGGCACGAGCACGGCCAAGGTGGCGCTCGAGCATATCTTTCGGCGCGAGCGGGTAACGCCGGCCATTGTCGAGGGCGATTGTTTTCACCGGTTTGATCGCTACGAGTTTCGGGAAAAGGCGAAAGAGTATGCGGCGCAGGGCAAGCGCCTGAGCCATTTTTCGGACGAGGCCAATCTGTTCGACAAGATTGCCGAGTTGTTCAAGTCCTACGGCGAGACGGGCAAGGGGCTGGCCCGCACCTATGTGCACGACGACGAGGAGGCGAAGCAGTACGGTGTCGAGCCGGGGCGCTTTACGGAATGGCGCGAGGTGGGAGAAGGCTCCGACCTGCTGTTCTACGAGGGTTTGCATGGCGCGGTCGAGGAGGCTCGCCCGTATGTGGATCTGGGCATCGGTATCGTGCCGGTAGTGAATCTGGAGTGGATCCAGAAGATCCATCGAGACACGGCAATGCGCGGATACTCCACCGAGGCGGTGGTGGAGAACATTCTGCAGCGCATGCATGATTATGTGCACTTCATCACGCCGCAGTTCACTTATACGGATATCAACTTCCAGCGTGTGCCCTTGGTGGATACGTCCAACCCCTTCATCGCCCGTGACGTGCCCACGCCGGACGAAAGCTTGATGGTGATCCGCGTGCGGAAGCCCGAAAAGTGGGGGATCGACTTTCCGTGGTTGCTCTCCATGCTGAAGGACTCCTTCATGTCGCGGCGCAACACCATCGTGGTGCCGGCGGCGAAAATGGTGCTGGCGATGGAACTGATTCTGACGCCGATCATTCACGATATGCTGGAGCGCAAGAAGAAGGCCGCCTGAGCGAGGCCGTTCGATCGAAAGGGGAGGCGTTGCCTCCCCTTTTTCATGGTCAAACGCTTGTCCGTTGGCCTTGGGGCTCCTTCTGCGTAGGCTTCGCTGCACGATGAGTCAAGCCATGTTTCACGTGAAACACCCGGACGGGCCGGTGGATGTGTTGGTGATCGGCGCCGGACATGCCGGCTGCGAAGCTGCGTTGGCCGCCGCGCGGCGGGGGGCGCGCGTGCGTCTGATGACCCAGAATCTGGATACGGTGGCGAAAATGTCCTGCAATCCGGCGATCGGGGGTGTGGGCAAGGGGCATCTGGTGCGCGAGGTGGATGCCTTGGGCGGCGCGATGGGGATGGCGGCCGATCGTGCGGCGCTGCAATATCGGCTGCTCAATCGCGCCAAGGGCCCCGCGGTGCGAGCCACGCGGGCGCAATGTGATCGACGCATTTATCACATGGTCATGCGCGAACTGCTGTCGCAAACGCCGGGCGTATCTCTCCATCAGGGGACGGCCAAGGCGCTGCTGTTTGAGGGCGGGTGCGTGACGGGCGTTGTGGATGAGCTGGGTATGGCCCACCACGCCGGGGCGGTGGTGCTGACCACGGGCACCTTTCTGGGTGGTGTGATTCATGTCGGCGACACCCGCATTCCGGCCGGTCGGGCGGGTGATGCGTCCGTCGAGGGTCTGACGGAGGAGCTGTACCGGCGCGAATTCCGATTGGGTCGCCTCAAGACAGGCACGCCGCCGAGGCTGGACGGGCGCAGCATTCGATGGGACGTGCTTGAGGTGCAGCCGGGCGACGCGGATGTTTTGCCGTTTGCGTCGGTTCACGCGCGTATTGCCGGGAGCCAGATTCCTTGTCATGTCACCCGCACCTGCGAACGCACGCATGAGATTATCCGGCAGCACCTGCACCGCTCGCCAATGTATTCGGGCGCCATTCAGGGGGTGGGGCCCCGCTATTGTCCCAGCATCGAAGACAAGGTGGTGCGTTTCGCGGACAAGGACAGTCACCAGATCTTCCTCGAACCGGAAGGCCGCGATCACGAGGAGGTGTATCCAAACGGAATCTCGACCTCGCTGCCGGTGGATGCGCAATGGGCGT
Organism: uncultured Zetaproteobacteria bacterium; assembly: GCA_964449205.1. GTDB lineage: Bacteria > Pseudomonadota > Zetaproteobacteria > Mariprofundales > Mariprofundaceae > JALVTX01. The sequence goes on from CAYVBG010000008.1 coordinate 16,421, forward strand.
TTGTGCGCTCGATTCCGGGTTTGGAGCAGGCGCGCATCATTCGCCCGGGGTATGCCATTGAATACGACTATGTGGATCCGACAGAGCTGGATGCAACGCTGGAAACCAAGCGCGTGCAGGGATTGTTCCACGCGGGCCAGATCAACGGCACAACCGGCTACGAGGAAGCCGCGGCTCAAGGCTGTCTGGCCGGCATCAATGCGGCAGCGCGGGCGCTGGGACTGGAGAGCTGGGTGCCGGATCGAGCCCAGGCCTATTTGGGCGTGATGGTGGACGATCTGGTGCGCAAGGGGGTGAGCGAGCCCTACCGCATGTTCACGGCCCGGGCGGAGTTTCGGTTGCATCTGCGAGAAGACAATGCGGATCTGCGACTGGGCGAGACCGCCATCCGTTTGGGTCTTTACGATGAAGCGAGAAGGCGGCGCTTCGAAGCCCGGCGCGCGCGCATGGCCAGGGCCGAGAAAGAGCTGCGCGCCACTGTGGTGGGGGGTGGTCGCGATTGGCGGAAACGGCTGGTGCCGCTCGGTCTGCCCGTGCCGGAGCAGGGCATGCCGTTTGCGGCCTACGTGCATCGGCAGGATGTGGATGTTGAAACGGCGTTGGCTTTGTTGGAATCCGTCGAGGATCTGGATGCCCGAGATCGTGCCAGCCTGATGGCGATGGTGCATTACGAGGGTTATCTTCAGAAGCAGGAGCAGGAGGTGGCGCGATTCCGCCGCCTGGAGTCACAGTGTATCCCGGAAGGGTTTGATTATGACGCGGTGCGGGGATTGAGCGCCGAATGCCGGCAAAAATTGCGGGAATCGCGTCCGCGCAGTTTGGGCCAAGCTTCGCGCATCTCTGGCGTGACGCCGGCGGCCATCACCTGCCTGATGGCGCATCTGCGCGGCACATGAGCGAGCGGGATGCGCGATTGGCGCAATATGTGTCGGAAACCCTGCGTTTTTCCCGCGCCCTGAACCTGACTTCGGTCAAGGATGCCGGGTTGTTCCGGCGGCGGTTCATCGCGCCATCGTTGGCTTTGCTCGAATGGATGCCCGAAACCGGGATATTGCTGGATGCAGGCAGCGGCATGGGTGTGCCGGGTGTGCCATTGCTGTTGGCCAGGCCGGGTTTGCGCGGATATCTGGTGGAGCGCCGCAGGAAACGGGCCGAATTTCTTCGTCATGTGGTGCGCACATTGGCGTTGAACGCCTCGGTGTTTGATTGTGACGTGCGAGCAATGGATGATGTGCAGGCCGATATCCTGGTGGCAAGGGCGGTGACCCGGCCGGGGGATTTGCTGGCGATGTGCGCGCCGTTGGTGCGCGAGGGTGGCATGGCGGTATTGCCCACGGCGCTGGACATGCCTCCGGCGGACGCGCCTGGTTGGCGGTTCCTCGGAGCCGGGCGCGTGCCGCTGGACGGGGGCGCGCAGTCCGTGCAGCGTTATCGTCGCATGGAGGGTTTCACGTGAAACATCGGCCATTGAATCCGCGGCTGGGGCCGGTCGTCGCCATTGCCAACCAGAAGGGGGGGGTGGGCAAAACCACGACCAGCATCAATCTGGCGGCGTCGCTGGCGGCGCTGGACCGGCAGGTGCTGCTGGTCGATCTCGACCCTCAGGGCAATGCCACCACGGGCTTGGGTGTGGACAAGCAGCAGGTCGGCGCGGGTGTGTACGATGTGCTGATGAATGAGGCGGCGTTGCGCGACATCGTGATGAACACCGCGCACGAGGGTTTGTGCCTTGCTCCGGCCAGCATGGATCTGGCGGGCGCCGAGGTGGAGCTGGTGGATGTGCCGCAGCGCGAGCGGGTGCTGGCCCGCGCTTTTGCCACATGGGATGGCGATGCATTCGATTACGTGCTGATCGATTGTCCGCCGGCGTTGAATCTGTTGACCATCAATGCGCTGACCGCGGCCGATCGTGTGATGGTGACATTGCAAACCGAATTTTACGCCATGGAAGGATTGACGCAATTGATGGACACCATCCGTCGCGTGCGCGCGGGATTCAATCCATCGCTGACCATGGATGGCATCGTGTTGACCATGGTGGATCGGCGCAACAATCTGGCGGTACAGGTGGAGGAGGAGGTGCGTCAGTACTTCGGTGCGCAGGTCTATGACCAGGTGATTCCGCGCAATGTGCGTTTGTCCGAGGCGCCAAGCTTCGGTGTGCCGGCGCTGTATCACGACATACGCTCCGCCGGCGCGCAGGCGTATCTGGCGCTGGCACAGGAAATGCTGGAGCGAGATCGGGAGGTGGAGGTGGACCGTGGCGAAATCGCTTAAGAAACGGGGGCTTGGAAAAGGCTTGGGAGCGCTGCTGTCGGATGCGCCGGCACCGGAATGGATGACGCAGGCATCCACCGTGCCGATTTCGAAGATTCGGCCCAATCGCTATCAGCCACGCAGCCGCTTCGACGATGCCGGACTTCAATCCCTGACCGAATCCGTGCGTCGCGACGGCGTGTTGATGCCGGTGTTGTTGCGCCGGTCTGGCGACGGCTATGAATTGATTGCAGGCGAACGCCGCTGGCGGGCCGCGCAGGCGGCCGGACTGCCGGAAATCCCGGCCATTGTGCGCGATGTGGACGATCTCCAGGCGTTGGAGTTTGCCATCATCGAAAACGAACAACGCGACGATCTGACCGCCATCGAGTCGGCCCGCGCCTACCGGCGCATGATGGATGAATTTGGCTGCACGCAGCAGGAAGTGGCCGATCGCATTGGTGTGTCGCGTGTGCAGGTCAGCAATCTGATACGGTTGCTCCAGTTGCCAGAATCTGTCCAGAACATGATTGAAAATCGGGAACTTACGATGGGGCAGGCACGGCCGTTGGTGGGGCTGGACGCAAGCCGGGCAGAAGATCTGGCGCGCGAGTGTGTGCAACGGGGGTGGAGTGCGCGGGAGATGGAGCGCCATGCGAAACAGTCGGGCAAGCGCGCATCGAGCGCGCCGCGCCGGGCGGATGCGGATGTGGCGGCGCTGGAGGAGGAGTTGACACGCATGTTGGGGTTGCCGGTGGAAATCCGGGTCGGGCAGCGTGGCGGGGAGATGAGGATTCGTTACACCCGGCCGGCGGAGCTGGACGGAGTGCTGCGCCGCCTGAGGCGTCCGCTCGTTTGAGAGTCGCAGGCCGGGAATACCGCGCCGTGGATGTGTGCGATGGCGCGGTTCGATGGATTGACCAGCGCTTGCTGCCGCATCGTTTCGAACAGGTTGTCAGCCGCGATCCCGAAGACGTGGCGCGAGCCATCGAAACCATGGCCGTGCGCGGCGCGCCCAGCATCGGCGCGGCGGCGGCTTTCGGCCTGGCGCTGGCCTGGCGGGTGGATCGCGCGCGTTTTGTCGAACACTGGCTGCCGCGCTTCCGCGCCACGCGGCCGACGGCCGTCAATCTGTTTCATGCCTGCGATGCGATGGAATCACTGGCCCGTCGGTTGCCGTCGGAAGCCGGAATGATGGAGCGGGCCCAAGCTTGGGCGGAGGATGAGATCGCGGCCAATCGCCGCATGGGCGAGCATCTGGCGGAACGATTGGCCTGCGGGCAGCGGCGGATTCTCACCCACTGCAACGCCGGCTGGCTGGCGACGGTGGATAGGGGCACAGATCGTGATATAGGCGTGTAGGTGATGGGGTGGTCGGGATTGGTGGGTAGGGGTGGGTGTG
>CAYVBG010000009.1:0-19716 GCA_964449205.1 uncultured Zetaproteobacteria bacterium
GACGGTGGGCACCTTTGCCCGACCAAACTCAACTGGTCGTCCCTCGTCAATCTCCAGTTCGACGCGCCGCGCCCACGCTTCAGCTTTGGCCTTTGTCGTGAAAACCCGCGAGCGATACACTCCAGCGCGGTGAACAATGGCGCGCCACTTTGTCCCGCGCTTACCAAAAACCCTTTTGACCATCGCCACTTGTGGCCCCCTCCGAACACAAAACTTTGCAACCAGTTTGCAACCAGACACCCCAAAATGAGGCAGAACAACGCGAAACATACCGAAGCATGACAGGCGCGTAAACCAGCGATTCACAAGGGAAAACAAGACAGATAAAGACAACACGAAACAGCGCAAAAACCTACCCCGTCGGCCTCATAACCCGAAGGTCGTCGGTTCAAATCCGGCCCCCGCAACCAAACCCCGAACCCCTTGGAATCATGCGAGATTTCAAGGGGTTTTCTGTTTCCTCATGCGCCGCGGTCGAAGGGCTGCGCCAAGCGTTTTGACCATTCGAGCGTTTCAGAACGGCATCAGGAAGGCGCTTGCCCTGTTCCGCTCATGGCGTCGCAAACAACACCCGACTCACGGCGCGAACGGCGTTCATGTCCAGGCGGCCCAACGCCGCGCGCAGCTCCAGCATGGCCAGCATCAGGCCGGCGCGCGCCCCGGCCAATTCGCCACGCGCACGGGTCACGCGTTCCTCGGCATCGAGCAGATTTACCATCGTGCGCAGGCCCACATCGTAGCCCACGCGCGCGGCCTGGCTCGCCTTCCGGGCCGAAGTCAGCGACTGGCGGGTGGCGACCAGTCGAGCCCGCGCGGTTTTCAGGTTTCGCCAGGCCCGAACCGCCGCCAAGCCGGCCTTGCGCTCGGCCTCTTTCAGATTGTATTCAGCCTCCACCTGCAACTTGCGCGCCTTGCGCAGCTGCGCCCAAGTGCCGCCGCCGGCATACAATGGCACCTCCATGCGCAGGCCCAGTTCCTCGGTTTTCACCGTGAATCCGGTACCGAACAGGTTGTTGGTTTCCTTGTCGCGCGACAGGCCGGCCACCAAATCCACGCCCGGCATTGCCTGCCCCAGGCTGCGCCGCACTTCGGCACGCGCCACCTCCAGCCGCAGATGCGCCAGGCGAACGGCCAGCGCCTCCTTCACGCCACGCGCGCGCCAGTCGCCGGCATTATCGCCGGCGGACACTTCCCGCATCCACTGGCGAATCCCGTCATCGAGCGTCGGGCGGGAGAATGGCGCGGCTTCCGCCTCAGCCGCCCCGGTCAGCGACATCAGGCGTTCGCGCGCCAGCGCCAGCGCATTTTCGGCCCGAATACGTCCGGCACGGGCGGCATCCAGGCGACTTTGCGCCTCCAGATCGTCGTTCACCGTGGCTGTGCCGGCGGCAAACGCCGCCTTCGCCCTGGCCCGCAAGCGCCGCACCGCCTTTTCATGTGCACGAATGGCCTTCAGACGCTCACCCGCCACCAACACATCCGCATAGGCTTCAGCCACGGCCAGAATCAGCGCCTGACGCTCCATCGCCAACCGCACATCGCCAATCCGGCCGGCCAGCTTGCCTTGGGCGTATCCGGCCCACCGATCGAGCCGAAACAGCGGCTGCACCAGTTCCACGCCAAGGCGAAAGCGGTTGTAAACCACATCGGAGGACAGGAACCCCGGATTGCGGGCATAGTCGTATTTTTGCTCAAAATGGGTGAAGTCGCCCGTGCCCCGCACATAGGGCAGCAACCATGCGCGGCCGATGATTTCATCCTCCTGCGCGGCATCCCGGGCAGCTCTCGCCGCCGCGTGCGCAGGCGCATTTGCCAGCGCCATCCGCGCTGCCTGCTCCAGCGTCATCGCATCTGCCGGAGCAGTCCACGCCACCACACATGCCAGCACCAGCGTCAGTCGTATCACGCCGCTCTCCTGGCGCGCGCCATCCGCTCCAGGCCGCGAGCCAGCAGCGAATAGGCGGCCGGCACGACCACCAGCGTGAGCAGCGTGGACGAAATCACGCCACCCACCACGGCCACGGCCATCGGGACGGTCATCTCGCTGCCGCTGCCCAGCCCCAGCGCCGTGGGCAACAACGCGAACACGATGGTCAGCGACGTCATCAGCACCGGCCGCATGCGCACCGGGCAGGCGCGGCGGAGCGCCTCGTCCACATCCATGCCCCGGGCGCGCAGCTGGTTGGTGAAATCCACCAGCAGAATCGAGTTCTTGGCCACCAGCCCAACCAGCAGCACCAATCCGATCATCGAAAAGATGTTCAATGTGTTGCCGCTGATCCACAACGCCGCGACACCGCCGATCACTGCCAGCGGCTGGGCCAGCATCAGCACCCAAGGCTGCGTCAGCGAATTGAACTGGCTGGCCAGCACCATGTAAACCAGCGCCATGGCCATGGAAAACGCAAACACGATGTTTTTCAGCGTGCGCCCAAACTCCTCCGCCTGCCCGAGGAATGTGATGCCATAACCTGGCGGCAGCAGCGCCTTCGCCTCCTCGCGCACCAGCGCCACCGCATTGCCCAGCGGCATCATGGGCCGGCTGAAGAACATGCCGGCATAGCGCAAATCCATCTTGGGCACGACCGCCGGCCCCAGCACCGGACGCCAGCGCGCCACCGTATCCAGCCGCACCAGTTCGCCGTTTCGCGCGCGCAGATAGACAGCGCTCAGATCCTCGGGATGCCGCAGCGTCCCGGCGCTCGCCTTCAGCCGGACATCGTAGCGATGGCCGTCACCCGGAATGTCGTTGAATCGGGCCACATTGAAGCCGCCGGCCAGCACATTCACCGCCAACGCCACATCGCTGGCCGAAATGCCGAGATCACGTGCCCGCACCCGATCCACCTCCACCTCCAGTTCGGGCAGGTCCAGTTGCATATCCAGATCCAGTCGCCCCAGCCCCGGATGCCGCTGAAGGCGCGCCAGCAGGCGGCGTGACAGATCGGCCGTCCGCTCCAGCTCGGGGCCAGTCAGACCGAACTGAAGCGGCTCGCCACGCTGACCGCCGATGATGGGCACACGCACGACAAACGCGCGCAGGCCGGGAACCGCATCCAGCTCCTTCTGCACCCTGGCAATGATCTCCCACTGGCGCTCGCGCCGGTCTTCCTTCGGGGTCAGATGCACAAACGCCACGCCCTGATTGACCTGGCGCGCCTGTCCGGAGCCCACGGCGGTGAACACGTTCACCACATGCGGCTCATGGCGCAGAATACGCTCCATGCTCGCCACCTTGCGCCGCGCATCCTCGATCGATGCACCCAGCGGCGCCTTGAAAATCACCATGAACCGGTTTTCGTCCTCCAGCGGCACAAACCCCTTGCCGATGGCGCCAAACAGCAGTGTGCTGGCCGCGAAAATCATCGCCGCGCCCGCCAGCACGCTCCAGCGCCGGGCGAGCGCCAGGTCCAGCACCCGCCGGTAGGCGTCATCCAGCCAACCAAACGCGCGCCCGAGCACCGCGTGCATGCCCCCGTGCCGATCCTCCACGCGCAGATGCCGGGCGCACAGCATTGGCGTCAGCGTCAGCGCCACCAACATCGAGGCCAACACGCCAAACACGACCACCACCGCAAACGCCTGGAAAAAACGCCCGACCAATCCGCCCAGGAATACAACCGGCGCGAAGATGGCCACCAGCGTCAGCGAGGCCGCGACCACCGCAAACGTCACCTCGCGACTGGCGCGCACGGCGGTTTCCGCGGCATCCGCTTCCGGCTCCTGCTCCCGATGGCGATGCACGTTTTCCAGCACCACGATGGCATCGTCCACCACCACGCCGATGAGCAGCAGGAGCGCCAGCAGCGTCATCAGATTCAGCGTGTAACCAAAGAAATAGGCCACGGCGATGGCTGCCAGCAGGGAAACCGGCATGGCCAGCGCAACAATGGCGGTGGCGCGCGCACTCCTGAGAAACACCAGCACCACCAACGCCGCCAGCAACACCGAAAGCATCAGGTGTTCGTTCAGCCCATCCACGATGCCCTGAATGATTTCGGCGTCGTTGGTCGCAATATCCAGATGCATGCCGGGCGGCAATGCGGGCAGGATGTCCTCGCGCAGACGCCGCTGAACCTCGTGCGCGATGGCCACGGTGTTGGCGCCGGTGACCCGGACAATGCCCAGCGCCACCGCAGGCCGACCGTTGTAGCGCGCAAACCGGCGATTGTCGGCCAGTCCATCCTCGACCGTGGCGATATCGCCCAGCAGCACCCGACCGCCATCGCGCGCAACCACCACCATCCGCGCCAGATCCCGCACACGGTGAAACTCCATATCCAGCCGTATCAAATATTCGCGGCGACCGCCGGTCAGGAAACCGCCCGGAAACTGCACGTGCTCGCGCCGGAAGGCACGCACCACCTCCGGCACGGTAACACGCAGCGCCTGCATGCGGTCCAGATCGAGCCACACACGAATCATGCGCCGGCGCTCGCCACCGATGCGCACCTCGCCCACGCCGTCGATGCTCTCCAGGCGTTTCTTGATGACGTTGCGCGCATACTGGTTCAGCTGTTGCAATGTCCGGTCGCCGGTCAGCGCCAGCCACATCACCGGCGCCGCGCCCACCTCCACCTTGGCAACCACCGGCGGGTCCACGCCGTCCGGCAAATCGCGCAGGGTCTGGTTGACCTTGGCCTGCACCTCGTTGAAGGCGACATCGATATCCTTGTCCAGCCGAAACTCGACATTGACAATGGACACGCCCGGCGAGGAACGGGAAATCACATGCTCGACCCCCGGCACACTGTTCACCTTCTCCTCGATCAGCGAGGTGATGGAGGCATCCACCACGTCCGGCTGCGCGCCTTCCATCACCGTGGTCACGGAGACCATCGGAAACTGCACCTCGGGGAAGCGATCCACTCCGATGCGCATCCAGGCCACGAGACCAAACAGCACCAGCACGCCGGACAGCATCCAGGCCAGCACATGCCGGCGAATGGAGAGTTCGGGCAGCGTCACGTGCGGCCAGCCTGCCCGGACGCATCCTTCCTGCCGCCGGCCTCACCGGCGACCACACGCACCCGCGCGCCATCGCTCAGGAACGCCGCGCCGTCCACGGCCACGGTTTCGCCGACACGCAGGCCACGCACGATTTCCACCCGCCCGTCCGGATGCGCGCCGGTCTCCACCACGCGCGCATGCGCGCGCCCCCGCCGAATCACATAGACCACCTGCCCCTTCGGGCGCAGCACCACCGAAGCCTCAGCCACCGTCACCGCCTGCTTGCGATGCGCCACCGTCACCTCGCCGATCACGCTGCCGCCGGGCCGCCAGCCGCCCGGATTGCGGATGCGCACGCGCGCCTCGAAGGCTCCCGAGCCAGTCCCAACCATGGGCGCAAGTTCGCTGACACGGGCGCTCACCGACCTGCCGCCGGAGGGCAACCGCAACCGGACCGGCAGACCCGCACGAATGCGCTCGGCCCGGGTTTCCGGAAACGGAAGGCTGACGATCAACGCCCGACGTTCGCCGCCGCCAGACACCAGTTTCAGCAAAGGCGCGCCGGGACGCACGAAATCGCCGACGGACACATAGCGTCGCTGAATCACACCATCGGCAGGGGCGCGCACCCGGGTATGGGCCAGATTCAGTCTGGCCTGATCCAGCACCGCCCGCGCCGCCCGACGGGATTGTTCCAATGCCGCCAGCTCCGCCTCCGCCCGATCCAGCATCGTCGGCGAGACAAACCGGTTCGCGGCCAGTTTCCGATAGCGAGCCACCAGCCGTCGCTGGGCGGGAATCCGCGCTGTCAGCGAGGCGATTCGGGCCTCGGCCGCCCGCACCGCCGCCCGATATTCCCGGTCGTCCAACCGCGCCAGCAGCTGACGCGCCCGCACCGCGTCGCCCACATCCACGCCGACCCATGTCACACGAGCCGACAGCTCGGAGGACATCAGCGTCGCAGCCGGGTCCAGAATACGCCCCACGCTGCGCTCGATGACCGGCACATCCATCGCCCGCGCCTGCTCCACCGTCACATTCACCGCCCGCATCACGGCGTCCGAATCTCCGCCACGCTGGCCGCAGGCGGCCAGCAGGGCAAACAGCAGCCAAAGCGAGACCCGGCGCATCATGGCATCCTTTCCGCATGCGGCGCGGCCACGCCCAAAAGGAGCAGCCGCATCCAGCGTCCGCCTGCTCGCTGCGGATCGTCCAATGCGGTTTCCGGCAGATGCCGAAGCACAGGCCAAGCCTGAAACATGAACACATTCAGCCCCACAATGCAGGCGGCGGCGTCGGCCGCGTCCATGTCCGCCCGCAGCACGCCCTCGCGCTGACCGCTGCGAACCAGATTCACCAGACGCGCAAAGTGCTCGCCAAACACCTCCGCGGCCATGAGCCTGCCCCGTTCGGAACCCCCCTCCATCACTTCGCGCAGCATCAGGCGGGACACATCCGCATGATCGAACAAAAAACGCAAATGCGCCTCGGCGAACTCGCGCAACGGGCGCACATTCGCGCAGGAAGCGTGCTCCAGTGTTTGCAACACCTCGCCAATGCGCTCGCAGGCCTTGGCCAACACCGCCAGATACAGCGCCTGCTTGCTGTCGAAATGATGAAAGATGGCGGCCTTGGACACACCGGCACGTGCCGCGATTTGTTGGATGGACACGGCATCGTATCCGTGCCGGGAAAACAGCTCCTCGGCGGCGCTCAGAATGCGGGCCTCGCCGTCCGGTCGCGGTCGCGCTTCTTCCGTCGCCGGTCTCCCTGCCGTCTTCGTATTCACCGCCGCATCCATGACCGCCTCCTTGCCCCACGCACTGACCAACCGAACGGTCAGCATTGTGGAAGATGGCGTCCGACTGTCAAGTGCCATTCGGGCGAACCGGCGAAAGCGGACATTCCCGCATCGTCGCAACCGCGCCTGCAAAACGGCCATGCCGGGGCGCACGCCCCATGCCATCCACCTTTCGACCCGACGGAGGCGCCACATTCATCCCGGCATCAACATGCTCATGTGCATTCTTTCACGAAAGATGTAACTTATTGTATTTGCTCGATAAATATACGTGCCTTATTTTTGTGCGCGAATCGCGTCGGGAATAAAAAAGCGGGGAAACACGCCGACGGAGCGCATTCATCCACACCGTTATCCACAGATTCTGTGAGTAAGTCGCCAATCCCTTGATAATACAAGCGTCCGCGCCTGCGGCGAACGATCGGCGACAACCCGCGCTTGCGCGATGGAGCAGCAGCCGGATAATCCGACACATGGATGACGCGCCCTTTCGTCGCTACTCACCCGTGGATCATGTGCTGCGGGAGATGGATCACGTGCTGAACAACATCTTCTGCGAGCAACCCTCCAGCCGCCCCTATCCGGCCGAAGCGGCCGGAGATGACGCGCTGACGGACACCGAACGCAAGCGGGCGGCCGGGTTGATGCGTGTCAACCACGCAGGCGAGGTTTCGGCACAGGCCTTGTATCAGGGACAGAGCTTGACAGCCCGCGATCCATCCATCAGCGAGCGGCTCCGCCAGGCCTCCATCGAGGAAGCCGATCACCTGAACTGGTGCCGCCGCCGGCTGAAGGAGCTGGGAGACCGCCCCTCCCTGCTCGACCCCTTCTGGTATCTCGGCTCCCTGGCCATTGGCATGGCCGCAGGCGTCGCGGGCGACCGGTGGAATCTCGGCTTTCTGGAAGAAACGGAATATCAGGTCGTGCGCCATCTCGACAGCCATCTGCAACGGCTGCCCGAACACGATGTGCGCAGTCGGGCCATTGTCGAGCAAATGAAGGAGGACGAACTGGGGCATGCCCGGCTGGCCAGGCAACTGGGCGCGGCCGAGCTCCCCGCGCCGGTCAAGGCGCTGATGAAACTGACCTCGAAGGTCATGACCACCGTCGCCGAACGCATCTGACCCGATGCCGGAACATCCGGCGACGACCGACTACGCGGCCTTGCGCCGCAACATCAGACAGGCCAGCGGCGGCAATGTGAGCCGCATGGAATGCGGCTGGCCCATCCACGGCCCGCCATCGGCCTGAACGCCGCCACAGTTGCCCAGATTGGAGCCACCATAGATGCTGGAGTCCGTGTTCAGAATCTCCTCGTAAAATCCCGTGTCCGGCACGCCAAGACGGAAATCATGCCGCGGCACCGGCGTGAAGTTCACCACAACAACCACGGCCTGGCCCGCTCGGTCGCGTCTGAGCCAACTCAGCGTGGACTGCGCCGCATCGTTGCATTCCAGCCACTGGAACCCCTGCGGTTCGAAATCCACCTCGTGCAACGCCGGAATCTCGCGCACCAGCCGATTCAGATCGCGCACCAACAGTTGCAAGCCGCGGTGCGGCATCCGATCCGTCAGATGCCAGTCCAGACTCCGGTCGTAGTCCCACTCGGCCCACTGGCCAAACTCCAGTCCCATGAACATCAGCTTCTTGCCGGGGTGTGCGAACATATAGGCATACAATGCCCGCAGATTGGCGAATCGTTGCCATTCGTCGCCCGGCATCTTGGCTGGCATGCTCCCCTTGCCATGCACGACCTCGTCATGCGACAGCGGCAGAATGAAGTTTTCGGTCCAGGCGTAAACCTGCGAGAATGTGATTTCGCCATGATGATGGCAGCGATGCACCGGATCGCGCGCCATGTAGCGCAGCGTGTCGTTCATCCATCCCATGTTCCACTTCATCGTGAAGCCCAATCCGCCCTGCCAGGTCGGCCGTGACACCATCGGAAAGGATGTGGATTCCTCCGCCATCGTGACCACGCCGGGAAAACGCGCATGCACCACTTCGTTGAATTCGCGCAGAAAGGCGATGGCCTCAAGATTTTCGCGCCCGCCAAACTTGTTGGGCACCCATTCGCCCTCGCCGCGCGAATAGTCCAGATACAGCATCGAAGCCACCGCATCCACGCGCAGGCCGTCGATATGGTATTGATCCAGCCAGAACAACGCCGACGCAATCAGGAAATTGCGCACCTCGTTGCGGCCATAGTTGAAGATCAACGTGCCCCAATCCTTGTGCTCGCCCAGGCGGGGATCGTCATGCTCGTACAACGCCGTGCCGTCAAAACGCGCCAGTCCATGAGAATCGCGCGGAAAGTGCGCCGGCACCCAGTCCAGAAACACGCCGATGCCATGTTGATGGCAATGATCCACAAACCAGCGGAAATCGTCCGGCGTTCCAAACCGGCTGGTCGGCGCGAAATAGCCCACCGTCTGATAGCCCCACGAGCCATCGAACGGATGTTCGGTAACGGGCATGAGTTCGATATGCGTGTAGCCCATCCACAAACAATATTCGACCAGCTGCCGTGCTAGTTCCCGCCAGGACAACCATGCGCCATCCGCGCCGCGCCGCCACGAACCCGGGTGCACCTCGTAGATATTGACGGGCGCATCCAGCGGCACGCCTCGCTCACGTCGCGCCGCCATCCACGCGTCGTCATGCCACTGCCAACGCGTGGGATCATGCACCACGCAGGCCGTGGCCGGGCGCACTTCCATTTGCCGGGCATAGGGATCAACCTTGAGCAGGATTTCTCCTCTCTTGGTGCGAATCTCATATTTGTAGAGTTCACCCGGCCCCAGGCCCGGAACAAACAACTCCCAAACACCGGATGCCCCACGCACCCGCATCTGATGTTCGCGGCCGTCCCAATGATTGAAATTGCCCACCACGGAAACACGCTCGGCATTCGGCGCCCAGACCGCAAAGCCCACGCCGCGCACACCCTCGATCTCGCGCACATGCGCACCCAGAATCCGGTATTTCTCGTAATGCCTGCCCTCGCCAATCAGGTGCAGATCGAGCTCGCCCAGCACCGGCGGAAAGCGATAGACATCCTCTTCCTCCCGGACATGCCCCTCGTGGCTTTCGATGCGAAAGCGGTACGCGGCATCGAAGTCGCCTTCCTTCCAGTGAACGACGAAGAAATCCGTTCCCTCGATACGCGCCATGAGCCTTGGCTCCCCATGGTCCGGCAGCAGCCACATCCGGCGGGCCCGGGGCTTGAAGGCCCGCACCACCACCCCCTGATCCGCCGGATGCCTCCCCAGCCAACAAAAGGGATCGTGACCGCGCGCCTCGAGGATGCGGCGCGCCATTTCCGGCAGTGCCGGCCTGTCTGTCATCGGTGCCAACCTCTTGGGAAGATGTGTATCCCGTCGCTGCTCGGGTGACAGCAAGTCCTCATCAGGTGATCACCGTCGGTTGCTCGCGACCGGTGAACGTGGCCAGACGGGCCACCTGCCCGGCCGCCTCGATCAGCGGCGCCAGCGCCTCCTGGGCATCCATGTCCTGACGGGCGGCATCGGGCTCGAAGGATTCGAAATACATGCGCAGCGTCGCCCCCTCGGTGCCCGTGCCCGACAACCGGAACACCACGCGCGCGCCATCCTCAAACAGAATCCGCAGCCCCTGCCCGGAGGACGTGCTGCCGTCCACCGGATCGACATAGGAGAAATCGTCGCAGGAAGCCACCATCCGACCACCGAGGCGCTCGCCCGGAAGCGACGGAAACACCTCGTCGCGCAGTCTGGCCATCAGGCGTCGGGCGGCGCCCGCATCCACGCCTTCGTAGTCGTGACGGGAATAATGGTTGCGCCCGAATCTTCGCCAGTGATCGCGCACCACAGCAGCCACCGACTGCCGACGCACGGCCAGAATATTCAGCCAGAACAGCACCGCCCACAGCCCGTCTTTCTCGCGCACATGATCCGAACCGGTGCCAAACGATTCCTCGCCGCACAATGTGACCATGCCCGCATCCATCAGGTTGCCAAAAAATTTCCACCCCGTGGGCGTTTCGTGGCACACGATGCCCAAAGACTCGGCCACGCGATCCACCGCGCGGCTGGTGGGCATCGATCGCGCCACGCCGGCCAGGCCACGAGCGTAGCCCGGCACAAGATGCGCGTTGGCGGTGAGAATGGCCAGCGAATCGCCTGGCGTGACAAAAAAACCCGGCCCCAGGATCATGTTGCGATCGCCGTCGCCATCGCTGGCCGCGCCAAAATCCGGCGCCTGTTCGCCGGCAAGCCGGGCCACAAGTTGGCGGGCATGCACCAGATTGGGATCGGGATGCCCGCCACCGAAATCTTCCTTCGGCTCGCCATTCACCACCGTGCCCGCCGGCGCGCCCAGCATGTCTTCGAGGATGCGCCGCGCATAGGGGCCGGTCACGGCATGCATGGCATCGAAGCACATGCGAAAACCGCCCTTCAGCAAATCGGCCATCGCATCGAAATCAAACAGCGTCTGCATCAACGCCGCATAGTCGTCCACCGGATCGACAATCTCCACCCGCATCGTTTCCAGTTGGCAGGCGCCGGGACGGTCCAGATCCACGTCCGGCGCATCGATGGTGCGATACGCATCAATCTCCCGCGAACGACGATACACGGCCTCGGTCACGCTCTCCGGCGCGGGCCCGCCGTTGGATACGTTGTATTTGATGCCGAAGTCAGCGTCGGGGCCGCCGGGGTTGTGACTCGCCGACAGGATGAAGCCGCCATGCGCCTTGTGCTTGCGAATCAAACAGGAGGCCGCCGGCGTGGAAAGCAAGCCGCCACGCCCGAGCAGCACCCGCGCCACGCCGTTGGCCGCCGCCATCTTCAGAATCGTCTGGATGGCCGCGCGATTGAAATAACGCCCGTCGCCTCCCACCACCAGCGTCCGCCCCTGCACGGGCCCCACCGTGTCCAACACCGCTTGCACGAAGTTTTCCAGATAATGCGGCTGCCGGAACACCTGCACCTTCTTGCGCAGACCGGACGTCCCCGGCCGCTGATCGTCGAAAGGCGAGGTCTGAATCACCCGAATGCTCATGATGCCTCCCGCACTGAACCTAGCACTCCCCCTGGCCGAACGCAAAGCGAATCCGGAACCCCTCCGTCTTCCGCCTGTGGCGCCGAAGCCGGCACGTGACTAGAATGGAGCTGTCCGGCGAAGGAGGGTCAAAGCGATGTCCGACATCACCATGCAGCGCCACATCAGCAAGCTCACGAGCGAAACCCTGGCCATCGTGCTGGCCGGCGGCCGCGGCACGCGTCTGAAGGGGCTGACCGCGTGGCGCGCCAAGCCCGCCGTGCCATTCGGCGGCAAATTCCGCATCATCGATTTTCCGCTGTCCAACTGCATCAATTCGGGCATTCGTCGCATTTCGGTCGTCACCCAATACAAATCGCACTCGCTGCAACGCCATCTGCAACGCGGATGGGGCTTCCTTTCCGGTCAGTTCGGCGAATTCATCGAGGTGCTCTCGGCCCAGCAGCGCATCGGCGAAGGCTGGTACACGGGCACGGCCGACGCCATCTACCAGAATCTCGACATCCTCCGGCATTACGGGCCCTCCTGGGTGCTGGTGCTGGCCGGCGACCACATCTACAAGATGGACTATGGCAAGATGGTGGCCGCCCATGTCGCCAACGGCGCGGACATCACGGTGGGCTGCATTCCGGTTCCGCGCGAGGATGCCCGCGCCTTCGGCGTGATGGAGGTGGACGAAACCGGACGCATCATCGAGTTCGCGGAGAAACCGGAACACCCCAAGCCCATGCCCGACAATCCCGACAAGTCGCTGGCATCCATGGGCATCTACGTATTCTCCGCCGACTACCTTCGCCAGCGGCTCATGGACGACGCGCGCGACGAGTCATCCAGTCATGATTTCGGCAAGGACATCATTCCCGCCGCCGTCGCGCGCGACCGGGTGTTTTGTTTCCGCTTCATGAACGCCAACACCGGCGCGCCGGGCTACTGGCGCGATGTCGGCACCGTGGACGCCTACTGGGAAGCCAACATGGATCTGGCCAATATCCAGCCGGAGCTGAATCTGTATGACACCAACTGGCCCATCTGGACCTATCAGGAACAACTGCCACCGGCCAAGTTCGCATTCGACGACGAGCACCGGCGCGGCATGGCCGTGGACACCATGCTCTCCGGCGGCTGCCTGATCACCGGTGCGATGGTGCGGCATTCGGTCTTGTTCTCGAACGTGCGCATTCACTCATTCTCGGAGATCGAAGACAGCGTCATCCTGCCGGACGTGGAAATCCGCCGCGGATGCCGCATCCGTCGCTGCGTGATCGACAAGGGCGCGGTCATTCCGGAGAACACGGTCATCGGCGAAGATCCGGCGGAGGACGCCCGGCGCTTTTATGTCAGCGAGCAAGGCATCACGCTGGTCACGCCGGACATGCTGGGGCAGAATCTGCACGCCATCTGACTTCCGGTCCGGCCCTGTTCGCCGGAACGCATCAGGAGAATCCCATGAACCCGCCCGCGCCGCACCGACTGTCTGTCGTATTTTGCTGGCACATGCACCAGCCCTTCTACCGCGACGCCGATTCCGGCCGCTACGCGCTGCCTTGGGTGTACCTTCACGCCATGAAAGACTACACGGACATGGCCGCCATTCTGGAACAGACGCCGGAAGCACGCGCGGTGGTAAATTTCACGCCGTCCCTGATGGTTCAGATTCAGGACTATGCGGAACGCATCCGCGCATGGCTGGATCGCGGCGAACCCCTGCCCGATCCGTTGCTGGCGGCGCTGGCGCATGAGACGGGAGATTATGCCCCCGATGAGCGCGACTGGCTGCTGGATGCCTGTTTCCGCCTGAACCACGAACGCAACCTGCATCGCTATCCGGCCTACAGTCGGCTGTGGCACCTGGCCGAGCAATGCCAGGGGCAGAACGCCATCGACTATCTGGGCGACAACTACTTCACCGACCTGGTGACCTGGTATCACCTGGCCTGGCTGGGGGAGACGGTGCGCAACTCGCACTTCGTCGCCCGCCGGCTGATCGAGAAGGCGCGCAATTTCACGGCGCAGGATCGGCGCGACCTCATCACCCTGATCGCCAGCCTGCTGGCGGATATTCCCGGCCGATACGCCCGCCTGGCCGAAAACGGCCAGATCGAACTGTCCACCACACCCTACGCCCACCCCATCCTGCCCCTGCTGCTCGATTTCAACGCCGCACGGGAAACCGTGCCCGATGCCGCCATTCCGGCGGAGAACTACCCCGGCGGCGAGATACGCGCCCGTGAGCACATCGAACTGGCCAAACGCGTTCATCAGGAACACTTCGGCCAAACGCCGCGCGGCTGTTGGCCGGCGGAGGGCGCGGTGTCGCAAGCCGCCGCCGACTTGCTGGAGGCGGCGGGTTTCGCGTGGTGCGCCACCGGAGAAGGCGTGCTGCACCACTCGCTGGGGTGCAACCTGCGGGAGATTCAGGGCGGCCGCGAGCTCTACCGCCCCTGGCGCACGCGCGATGGCAGCCGCCTCACATGCTTCTTTCGCGACGACCGCCTCTCCGATCTGATCGGATTTGAATACCAGAAATGGAACTCCGACGACGCGGTGAATCACTTCGTCCACGAACTGGCCGGAATCCACCAGCGCACGCAGGGCGAACCCGCCCCCATCGTGGCCATCATCATGGATGGCGAGAATGCATGGGAGCACTATGCCGAAAATGGCGTGCCGTTCCTGTCCTCCCTGTACCGGGCCATCGCCGACCATGGAACGTTCGAACTGACCACGTTTTCGGACTACCTCGACCGGCACGACACCGCACCGGCGCTGCCGCGCCTGGTCGCCGGTTCCTGGGTGTATGGCAACCTGTCCACCTGGATGGGCGATGCGGCCAAGACACACGCATGGGAACTCCTGATCGAAGCCAAGCATGTCTTCGACGAAGCCATGGCATCCGGCCGGCTGTCGCCGGAACAGGAGGACGCCGCGCGCGAACAACTGAGAATATGCGAGGGTTCGGACTGGTGCTGGTGGTTCGGCGACTACAACCCGGCCAGCGCGGTGCGCGATTTCGACCGCCTTTATCGCGCCCATCTTCGCAAACTCCACCAATTGCTCGGGCGCCCGGCCCCGGCCAGTCTGGATACGCCCATTTCCACCGGCGGCGGCGACGCCGAAGGCGGCGGCGTCATGCGGCGTGGCGTCTGACTGGATCGACCGGCGACGCGCCGGACTGCTGCTGCACATTTCCTCGCTGCCCGGGCCGTTCGCCTGCGGCGTGTTGGGCGAGGAGGCCCGCTTGTTCGTGGACTTGCTGGCCGAAGCCGGCTTCTCGGTCTGGCAGTTTTTGCCGCTGGGCCCCACCCATGGCGTGCATTCCCCTTATGAATCCACGTCATCCTTTGCCGGGAACCCCTGTTTTCTGGATCTGCGCGAATGTGTGGCCCGCGGCTGGCTGAACGAAGGCGAATGCGGCTCTCCCCAGGCGCGAGCAAGGGCCGCGACCGGTTTCTGGCGCGCGGTCGAAGCCGACGACGAACTGGCGACGGACGTGCGGCATTTCCGCGAGAGCCAGGCCTTCTGGCTGGAGGACTTCGCGCTGTTCTCGGCGCTGAAACACCATTTCGACGGCCGCCCTTGGTGGCGCTGGCCACGGGAGCTGCGCGATCGCCAAGCGAATGCGCTGGCCTCGGCCGCGCGGGAGTATCGGGAGCATGTGCGGCAAACCGTGTTCGAGCAGTTTCTGTTTCACCGCCAATGGGCGGCACTGAAACACCATGCGGAGAGCCGCGGCGTGCGGCTGTTTGGCGACATTCCGATCTATGCCGCCCACGATTCCGCCGATGTGTGGAGCCATCGCGCGCTGTTCACACTGGATGAAACCGGTCGCTGCGTGGAAGTGGCAGGCGTGCCGCCGGACTATTTCTCCAAACGGGGACAACGCTGGGGCAATCCGCTCTACCGCTGGGATGCGCTGGAAGCCAGCGGCTTTGATTGGTGGGTGGCGCGCGTGCAAGCCCAGATGGCGCGCATGCATGTCCTGCGCATCGACCACTTCCGCGGGCTGGAAGCCTACTGGGCCATCCCGGCCGACGCTCCCGACGGCCGCAGGGGCGAATGGCGCAAGGCGCCGGGCGAGGCGCTCTTGACCACACTGCGCGAGCGGCTGGGGTGTCTGCCGTTGGTGGCCGAGGATCTCGGCCTCATCACCCCGGAGGTCAAGGCGCTGCTTGACCGCTTCAACCTGCCCGGCATGAAGGTGCTGCAGTTCGCCTTCGACGGCGCACCGGACAACCCTTACCTGCCCGAAAACATTGGCGCCAACAGCGTGGTATACACCGGCACCCACGACAATGACACGACGTTGGGCTGGTTCCGGATGCTGGACGACGCAACCCGATCGCGGGTGCTGGCGCGAACCAGGGGGCTGGAAGACGACATGCCCTGGCCGCTGATCGGAATGGCGATGGAGTCACGTGCCTTGTTGGCCATCGTGCCAATGCAGGATGTGCTGGGGCTGGGCAGCGAGGCGCGCTTCAACACCCCCGGCACCGCGCGCGGCAACTGGCGCTGGCGGCTTTCGAATCTGTCGGGCATGGACGCGGCCTGGAATCGCGCCCGCCAGGTCATCATCCGATCCGAACGCCAGCCCGCGCCAGCGAGGTGTCAGCGACTGCCCGCCAAGGATTTGCAGTAGTTGATCAATCCGTTGGTGGAAGCATCATGCTCGGCGGTGGCGCGGCTGTTGCCCAGGTCGGGCAGAATCCTCCCGGCCATCTGCTTGCCCAGTTCCACGCCCCACTGGTCGAAGGCGTTGATGCCCCAAATCACGCTCTGAACGAACACCTTGTGCTCATACATCGCAATCAGGCTGCCCAATGTGCGCGGTGTCAGTTTCCGGTACACCATCGAATTGCTCGGGCGATTGCCCGGAAACACGCGATGCGGCAACAGCCGTTCGATCTCCTCGGCCGACCGTCCCTCGACCTCCATCTCACGTCGCACTTCGTCCGCCGTCTTGCCACGCATCAGCGCCTCGCCCTGGGCCAGAAAATTGGCCAGCAACATCCGATGATGCTCGCCGACGGGATCGTGACTCTCGACAGCCGCCAGCAAATCGCACGGAATCAGCCGCGTGCCCTGATGAATGAGCTGGAAGAAGGCATGTTGGCCATTGGTGCCGGCCTCACCCCAGACAACGGGGCCGGTGCGCCATGCCACGGGCCGGCCCTCGCGGGTGGTGCGCTTGCCGTTGCTTTCCATGTCCAGTTGCTGAAGAAACGCGGGGAACCGGCGCAGGCGCTGATCATAGGGCAGGATCGCGTGCGTTTCCGCCTCGAAGAAATTAACATACCAAACGCCGATCATGGCCAGAATCACGGGGATATTCTCCTCCAGCGGCGCGGAGCGGAAATGCTCGTCCATCGCAAACGCACCGGCCAACATCTCCTCAAACCGATCCATGCCGATGGAGATGGCGATGGACAAGCCCACGGCGCTCCACAGCGAATAGCGGCCGCCGACCCAGTCCCAGAATTCAAACATGTTCTCCGGATCGATGCCGAAATCGGCCACCGCCCCGGCATGGGTGGACACGGCCACGAAATGCCGCGCCACGCCCTGTCGTGTTCCTCCGCGGGAGAGAAACCACTCCCGTGCCGTATGCGCGTTGGCCAGTGTTTCCTGCGTGGAAAACGTTTTGGACACCACGACAAACAACGTGGTCTCCGCCTGCAGGCTCCGCAGCGTGTCCATGATATGCGCACCATCCACATTGGACACGAAATGCACCCGCGGCCCCTCGCGCCCGTAGGGCGCCAACGCCTCGCATGCCATGGCCGGCCCCAGATCGGAGCCACCGATGCCGATATTGACCACGTCGGTAATGCGCCGGCCGGTCATTCCGCGCCAGGCGCCGTTGCGCACGGCGCCGGCGAAGGTGCGCATTTTCGCCAGCACCTGGCGCACCCGCGGCATCACATCCTCGCCGTCCACCATCATCGGGCGTTCGGAACGGTTGCGCAGCGCCACATGAAACGCCGCGCGTTGCTCGGTGTTGTTGACATGCTCGCCGGCGAACATGCGGGCGATCCAGCCCGGCACGTCGCGTTCACGGGCCAACCGCATCAACAGATGCATGGTTTCATCGGTCATGATGTTCTTGGAGAAATCCACCAGCATGTCGCCAAACCGGCGGGAGAAACGCTCGAAACGTGCCTCGTCGCACGCGAAGAGATCGCGCATGTGCGCCTGCGACATGCTTTGATGATGATGCGCCAGCGCGCGCCATGCCTCCGTGTCCGTCAGGCCCGGCATCCCTGTCTCCTCCCCTTCGTCCGGCGCGGGGCTAGTCGCCCGATCCGTTGGTGTCCTCCAGAATCTCCCTGACCGACCAAGCCTGAAGCATTCCCTCAATACCCTTGATTCTGGCCGGCGGCAACGCCTCGGCGCGAAACTTGCGCCTCACCTGCTTCATCGTTTCCTCGCTGACGACGACCTCTCCAGGCCCGGCCATCTGCGTCAGCCGCGAGGCCACATTCACCGCATCGCCGATGCATGTGTATTGCATGGTCTGCGAGGAGCCAATGGAGCCCACCACAACCTCGCCGGAATTGATGCCGATGCCCACCTGGATGGGCTCGTCGCCGTCCTGTTCCCGCCGGATGTTGAAGCGTTCGATCGCGCCCTGCATCTCCAGCGCGCAGGCCACGGCCCTGTCGGGCGCATCGTCCACCGCGACCGGCGCGCCAAACAGCACCATGATTTCATCGCCGATGTATTTGTCCACCGTGCCGCCGTAGCGGAACACCACATCCACCACCGTCTCGAAATAACGATTCAACAGCGCCACCACATCGGTGGCCGAGGAGCGGCGGCTCAGGCTGGTATAGCCGCGAATGTCGGCAAACAAAATGGTGACATTGCGCAGCTCGCCGCCCTTCTCCAGTTTCACCTTGCCGCTCATGATCTGTTCGACCACGCTGGGCGAGAGCAAACGCTCGAACTGGGCGCGGCTCTTGGCATCCTCCTCGATCTTTTGCAGCAGACGCGCATTGGCCACCGCCATCGCCACATGCCGCACGATCCCGGTGAACAGTTGCAAATCCTTGCGCGTGAACGTGTGATGCGCCTGCTTGCTCTCCATGTGCACCACGCCCAGAAACTCGCCATTGTGCATCAGCGGGGCGCACATCACCGACCGAATGCCCTGCATGATGATGGAGGAAGCATCGGAAAATCGATGATCCAGACTGGCATTGGCCAGAAGAATGGCCGCCTTGTGTTCGCGCACCTCGCTGAGCACCGATTCGGACACGGACACCCGTTCGCCTTCGGGCGCCGGATGCACGAAACGCGGGATCAGCTCGCCGGTGACGGGATGGGCCAGCAGCACCACGCAGCGGTCGGCCGGAAAAATCCGCAGCAACTCGTCGGTCACCTTCTCCAGCGCCGATGTCAAATCGCGTTCCAGACCAATGCGCGCCATCAGCTCGTTGCCCAAACGCAGTTTTTCGTAGTCCACGCGCAGCGCGTTGAGATCGGTCACGTCCTGCTCGGGCAAAAAGTGTTCCGAACTCTCGACGGCGATCCGATCCTGCACCTGGCTTTCGGAAGAAATGCGCGAAATATCGACCATTCGCGCCATGCGCTCCTGCTCGCTTTCCTGCCGGAAGATCAGGTGTGTCCTGCCCAGCACCACCTCGTCGCCATCACGCAGCACATGGGATTTCACACGCACGCCGGCAATGAACGAGCCATTGGAGCTGTGCTGATCCTCGAACAGCCAGCCCTCGGGAGTCTGCCGGATCTCCGCATGGCGCTTGGAGACCATCGGATCGTTGACGCAAATCGTGCTGCCGGGATGCCGGCCGATGGTGGTGCGTGGCAGCAGCTCCACCTCATGCTCCCCCTGCGCGCCGCGAACGATAACCATCGCCATGCCGTTATCTTATCCCAAAGATGCGGGAAAAGACAATGCGAAC
>CAYVBG010000010.1:0-18075 GCA_964449205.1 uncultured Zetaproteobacteria bacterium
CGTGAATGAACAGGATCGGGTTCGCCTCGCCCATCTGCCAGCAACGATCCAGCACCTCCTGACAGCGCCGTTCCATTTCGGGGTTGCCGCGCTGCACCGAATCGAAATCCAGCGCCTCGTCGTTCTCGCCCGAGTCCATGCTGGAGGCCGCGCCGCCGCCCAGGCCGATCAACATCGCGGGACCTCCCAGTTGGATGATGAGCGCGCCCTCCGGCACGTTGCGTTTGCGCACATGCGCGGCATCGATCGCCCCCACCCCGCCGGCAATCATGACCGGCTTGTGATAGCCAAACAGCGTATCGCCCGCCTGCTGTTCCAGGGTGCGGAAATAGCCGCAAATGTTCGGCCGGCCAAACTCGTTGTTGAACGCCGCGGCGCCAATCGGCCCCTCGATCATGATATCCAACGCCGGGGCGATGCGCCCGGGCCGTCCGAAATCCCGCTCCCACGGCTGTTCGAAGCCCGGAATCCGCAGGTTGGACACGGCAAAGCCGCACAGGCCCGCCTTGGGTTTGCCGCCAACGCCGGTGGCGCCTTCGTCGCGTATCTCGCCGCCCGCGCCGGTGGCCGCGCCGGGAAACGGCGCAATCGCCGTCGGGTGGTTGTGCGTTTCCACCTTCATCAGCATATGCGTCTTGCGCGCATGTCGCACATAGCGACCCGCTTCGTCCGGCCACAAGCGGCGCGCCATGCCGCCCTCGATCACCGAGGCGTTGTCGCAATAGGCCGAAAGCGTACCTTCCGGATGCGTTTCATGGGTGTGACGAATCATCGAAAAGAGCGAACGCTCCTTCTCCTCGCCGTCGATCACCCACCTTGCGTTGAAAATCTTGTGCCGGCAATGCTCCGAGTTCGCTTGCGCGAACATCATCAGCTCGGCGTCCGTCGGATTGCGCTTCACGCGCAAAACATACGCCAGCAGATAGTCGATTTCATCGCCGGCCAGCGCCAGCCCCATGCTCCGGTTGGCATGTTCCAGCGCCTCGCGCCCCCCGTGGAGCACATCCACCACCACCGGCGGCGCCGGATCAGGATGCTCGAACAGCCGCGCGATGTCGGAGGCATGGGCCAACACCGATTGCGTCATGCGGTCATGCACCAGCGGCGCGGCCTCCCGCCCGCCCTCGGGCAAGCCGGAAAAGTGAAAGGCCGTCAGTCGCTCCAGCCGGACAAGGCGCTCCAGTCCGCACAAACGCGCAATTTCCGTCGCCCGGGACGACCAGGGGCTGATCATGCCAATGCGCGGCGAAACCAGCAGCCAGTCGTCCAGTTCGTCTGGCGCCAGCCCGGCCCGTGCCATTCCCAGCAATCGCGCCAGCCGTTCGCTGTCCTGCCGCGTCCATGCCGTTGAAACCTCGGCGGCATACAGAAAACGCGCCGAAACGTCGTCCGCCGCCACGCCTTTGCCGCGCAGCGCGTCGAGCAGCTTGCGGATGCGAAATCCGGACAGGGCCGTTTCGCCCCACAACAGAATCAACCGACCGTTGGATACGCTGGACATGCGCGCATCCTATGGCCGCGCGCCCCGATGCCAAGCGGAGATCAACCTCCACCCGACCGCCGGGTGAACCTGTCAACCCATCCGCCGCACCAGATCGTGCGTGGACACCACGCGGTCCGTGAACAGGATGCCGTCCAGATGGTCCACCTCGTGTTGGATCACCCTGGCCTCGAAACCGGAGGCTTCCAGCTCGCGCCCCCGTCCCCGCTCATCCAGAAAGCGCACCCGAACCCGCCGCGCACGCCAGACCATGCCCACCCAGTCGGGCACGGAAAGACAGCCCTCGCGCCCTGGCGCGCGCTCCTCCGAATGCCAGACGATCACGGGATTGGCCATCAGCAACCGCCCGTGATGGCGGCAGGGCCGCCGGGCGCGGGTGCAATCCACGATCACCAGGCGCATATTCAGCCCCAGCTGCGGCGCGGCGATGCCCACGCCGCCGGGCCCGGCCTCCATGGATTGCGCCAGCTGACGGAAATGCGCCCGGACATCGTCATCCACACCGTCCACCGGCGCGGCCACGCGACGCAACCGTTCGTCGGGCACGGTCAGAATGGCCGGCGCGTTCATGCTGCGTGAAGAACGTCAGAACGAATCAGAGAATGTCCGAATCCAGAGGATGCGTTTCGACATCCACCCCCAAGCGTTCGGACACCGCGCGCAACCGCTGCCGCATCGCATCGGCTGCCGCGCCCGCCGCCACCTCCAGCGCCATCATGTACACCGGCGCCTCGCCCTCGCCCAGCCGCGTGGACATGTCCACGATGGACACGCCGAGATCGGCCAGCGCCTCGGTCACCGCATGCACGATCCCCGGTCGGTCGGCGCCACTCACCGTGACCACATGATCGGGCGCGGGAGGTTCGTGCCGCACCTCATCCTCGCTGACAGGCCGGGACTGGACGCTCAGGCCGGTGCGCTGTTCGAGATCCGCCAGCGCCGCCTTCAGCTCCGCCAGTTTCACCGAATCGGGCAACGACACGATGAGCATCATCGCGAATCGCCCGCGCAACGCGGTCATCGAGGAGTCCTCGATATTCGCGCCAGCCGTCAGCAACGCGCCGGCCACATCGCGCACAATGCCGGGGCGATCGTGGCCGGAAATGGACAACAACACATGATTCATCACGCCTCCCTCGCGAACGCCGGCCCGCGCCTTGCGCCCGGCCGTCTGCCGGACTTCAAACCATGAACGACTCGCCGCAGCCGCACTCGCCCTTCTTGTTCGGATTCAGAAACACGAAACCGGACGACAACGCATCACGCTGGAAATCCACGGTCATTCCCTTGAGCGCGCGCGCATGCGCCGTCGCATCGACAAACAGGGAAAATCCGTCGCATTCCAGCACCAGATCGCCAGGCTCGGCCCTGTCCGCGAAATCCATCACATAGGCCAGGCCGGAGCAACCCGCTTCCCGCACGGACAACCGGATGCCGGCGCGCGCCGCCTGCCGGCATTGCTCGCGCATACGCGCCATTGCCGCGTCCGTCAGGCGAATCTCCGGTATCGCACTCATGCCGCCACCCCCGCCATCCGGCGCAGACGTTGCCGGATTCGAACCAGTTCGTCCACCAGCGCCCATGCATCCTCCATCGTGCTGGAAGGCGCAAAGCTGACCCGGATGCTGCTTTTTGCCTCCATATCGCTCGCCCCCATGGCCAGCAACACATGGGACGGCTCGCGCTTGCCGGATGAACAGGCGGAACCGGACGCGACCGCGAAACCGGCCAGGTCGAGCTGCATCAACAGCGTCTCGCCTTCCAGCCCGGGCACGCAAAACATGCTGGTATTCGGGGTGCGCGGGGCATCCGCCGCAAAGATGCGCACATCCGGCAGGGCCTCGCGCAGCCGCGCTTCAAAAGCATCGCGCAAGGGGCGCAGCGCCTCGAAATCCACCTGCCCCAGCGCTGCCGCGAAACCGGCGATGCCGGGCACATTCTCGGTGCCGGAACGCCGCCGGCGTTCCTGCCCGCCGCCCGGCGCCAGCTCGGCGATCTTCAGGCCGCGCCGCACCATCAATGCACCCACGCCACGCGGCCCGCCAATCTTGTGCGCCGAAAAGGCCGCCATGTCCGCATGCCATGCGCGCACATCCACCGTCTGCTTGCCCAGCGCCTGCACCGCGTCCACAAAAAACACCACGCCGCGCTCGCGGCAAAGCGCGCCCACCCGGGCGACCGGCTGCAAGGCGCCGGTCTCGTTGTTGGCCGCCATCAGCACCACCAGCTTCGCGGGCCTTTCCAGCGCCGCCGCGAAGGATTCGGCGCTCACCACGCCATCGGCGCCGGGACGCAGACGCACCACCTCCCACCCTTGGGCCTCGAGCCGCTCCAGCGGCCTGAGCACCGACGGATGTTCGATGGCGGAAGTGACGATGCGGCCGGGCTGTTGCCCCCGGCACCACCCCTGGATCGCCAGGTTGTTCGCCTCCGTGCCGCCGGAGGTGAACACAATGCTGCCGCTTTCCGCACCAACAAAACCGGCCAGCCGGTCGCGCGCGTCATCCAGCACGCGCCGGGCCTCCCGACCGGCCCAGTGCAGGCTGGACGGATTGCCAAAGGCCCGCCGCGCCGTCGCCTGCTGCGCCTCCAGCGCCTCCTCGATCGGCGGGCAGGTGGCGTTGCAATCAAGATACCGCTGCGTTGCGCTCATACAACTCCACCGGTTCCGGCTCGTTCAGGTAGCGTTCCACCGGCGCCAGCTCCACCGAATCCAGCGCCACCCGCTTGGCCACCACGTCCTCCAGCGTCACCGCGTCCAGAAAACGATAGATATGCTTGCCCAGCGCGTCCCACAGTTCGTGGGTGTCGCAGCGGTTGCCGCGATGGCAGCCACGCAACGCATTCACGCACAGCGTGGCCTGAATCTGCTCGTCCACCGCCCGCATCGCGTCGGCCACCGTGATGTCGGCGGGCGCCTTGTTGAGCAAATAGCCGCCGCCCGGCCCGCGCACGCTCTTGACCAGGCCGCTTTCGCGCAACCGCCGGAACAGCTGCTCCAGATACGACAATGAAATGCACTGGCGCTCGGAAATCGCGGCCAGATTCACCGGTCCGTCATGCTGGTGTTTGGCCAGATCCACCAACGCCGACACGGCATAGCGCCCCTTGCTGGTCAGCCTCATGTTGCACCCCCTTGTGACTCGGGTTCTCACCCATACCTGAGTTCAGAAAGAGGGTATTGTGCTATTCCGGACTGATTTGGTCAACTATGGAGCGCAGGCGTCAGATGCCGCCGCCACCGCCAAGAAACCGGTCGAGATCGGAACGTTCCTTCTCCATGTCCTTCTCCACCTCGGCCAGCTTCTCCTCGATCTTGCGCTTCCGTCCCTGCGCATGCAGCGCATCGACCCGTTCATCCAGATCGTCAATCAGCTTCAGCACATGGCGCAGCGCCTCGGCCACCGGGTTGGGCATCATGTGGTGATCCAGATTGATCTTGCCGCCCTCCACGATGGTGTCGGCCGTGCCCACGACCATGCCGGGAATGCCGACCACCGTGGAATGCGGCGGCACATCCTTGAGCACCACCGAATTGGCGCCGATTCGCGCCTGCTCGCCAATGGTAATGGCGCCCAGCACCTTGGCGCCCGCGCCGATGATGACGCCATTCTCCAGCGTCGGGTGCCGTTTCCTTTTCTCCCACGTGGTGCCGCCCAGCGTCACGCCATGATAGATGGTGACATCATCGCCGATCTCGGTGGTCTCGCCAATCACCACGCCCATGCCGTGATCGATGAAGAAACGCCGCCCGATGCGCGCGCCGGGGTGAATCTCGATGCCGGTCAGCCAGCGGGCGATATGGGAAAGAAGACGCCCCGGAAGCCGCAAACGGTGTTCCCACAGCCAGTGCGCCACGCGATACATCCAGATGGCGTGCAGTCCCGGATAGGTGGCGACCACTTCCAGCATCGAGCGCGCCGCCGGGTCGCGGTCGAAGGCGCTGGCGATGTCTTCCTTCAGGTAATCCCAAGCCTTGATAGCCATGGCGCGGCACTGTAGCCGCGGGAGGCTATCCCTGCAAATCCTCCGGCAGCATCGCCATCGCCGCTTCCGGCCCGCTGAATGTCCACAAGGCCGGCGACGACAGCCGGCTGGCCGCCCATGCGCGCACCTGCTCCAGCGTCACGCGCTTCAGGCGCTCCACCCACCAGGCCTGCGGGCGCACCTGCGCCTCGTCGAAGCGCGCGCCCAGTTGCAGCATGGCCGCCTCGGTCGATTCCATGCCCATGCGCATGGACACCTCCAACTGGCGACGCGCCCGCGCAAACTCGTCCGGACCCGCACTCGCCGCGAAACGTTCCAGCACATCGCGCACCACACGCACGCATTCCCCCAACCGCCCCGGCGCCACGCCAGCGCTGACCGTCCATGCGCCAACATCGCTCAGGCTGGAGAGGTGTGATGCCACGCCATAGGCCAGACCGCGTTTCTCGCGCACCTCGCGAAACAACCGCGAACTCATGCCGCCGCCCAACATCTGATTGGCAATCCAGGCTACGGGACGTTCGTCGCTCGCCGCCGCAATGCCCGGAAACGAACACACCAGATGCGCCTGTTCATCATCCCGCGTCAGATGCTGCACGCCTTCCGCCATGCGGGCGCGCCCGCGACCGCCGCCATGCGCGGCCGCCGGCCAGTCCCGACCGGCCAAAAAGGAGGCCACCTCCCGATGCTCCACCGCGCCTGCCGCCGCAATCAGCAACCGGGGCGGACGGTAATGCTCCGCCCGGAAGGCGGCCAAATCCTCGCATGTCATGCGCGTCAACGTTTCGCGCCGGCCCAACACCGGCCTGCCGGCGGATTGACCGGGAAACAGCGCTTCCAGATGCCGGTCGAACACCCAGTCCTCCGGCGCATCCTCGACCATCGCCATTTCCGCGCGAATCACCTCGCGCTCGCGTTGCCATTCCTGCCCGGGCAGCCAGGGCGCAAGCGCCATGTCGCACAACATACCCAGCGCCCGCGGCCAGTCCTCGGGCAGCACCCGCATGTGATAACAGGTGCGCTCGCGGGTGGTGAACGCGTTGGCCGTGCCGCCCAGCTCGTCCAGCGCCGAGCCCAGGGCGTCCACGTCCAGATCGCCCGCGCCCTTGAACACCATGTGTTCCAGCGCATGGGCGATGCCCGCCCGGTCTTCCGGCTCGTCGCGGCTGCCCACGTCCAGAAACACGCCCAGCGCCACCGTCTGCGCGCCGGGCATGGCCTGGGTGAGCAACAGCGGCCCCTCCCCGCCAATGCGACTTTCGCGAATCACGTCATCACACACGCGCATCCATCACTCGCTGCCGCCAAACCCGGGGCGAAAAAGAGGAGGCGGTCGCCCGCCTCCCCTTTACCGCATTCCGCACGCGCCGCGGCATCAGGCCTCCCCGGCGACTTCCTCGTTCTTCAGCGCCTTCATGGACAGGCGAATGCGGCCGTTGCGATCCACCTCCAGCACCTTGACGCGCACTTCCTGACCCTCCTCCAGCTCGTCGGACACCTTCTCGACGCGATGGTTGGCGATCTGGGAGATATGCACCAGCCCGTCGGTGTTGCCGACGATGCGCACGAAGGCGCCGAAATCCATGATCTTCACCACCTTGCCGGTGTAGATCTTGCCGACCTCCACCTCGGCCACGATGTCCTCGATCATCTTGCGCGCCTTCTCTCCGGCCTCGGCGGTGGTGGCGAAGATCTTGACCGTTCCGTCGTCCTCGATGTCCACCTTCGCGCCGCTTTCGTCCACGATGCCGCGAATCACCTTGCCGCCCGGGCCGATGACCTCGCGGATCTTGTCGGGATGGATCTTCATGGTGAACATGCGCGGCGCATGCGCGGCGATGCTCGGACGCGGCTTGCTGATGCACCGATCCATCATGTCCAGAATATGCATCCGCGCCGCATGCGCCTGTTTCAGCGCCTCGCGCATGATCTCGCGCGTCAGGCCGCCGATCTTGATGTCCAGCTGCAGCGTGGTCACCCCCTTGCGCGTGCCGGCCACCTTGAAATCCATGTCGCCCAGATGATCCTCGTCGCCAAGAATGTCGGTCAGCACGGCATAACCGTCCGGCTCCAGGATCAGCCCCATGGCCACGCCGGCCACGGCCGCCCGCACCGGCACGCCGGCATCCATCAATGCCAGCGAGGTGCCGCACACCGAAGCCATCGAGGACGAACCATTGGACTCGGTGATTTCGGACACCGCACGGATCGCATAGCCGAACTCGTCCTCGCTCGGCAGCACGCCCTCCACGCCGCGCCGCGCCAGCCGTCCGTGGCCAATCTCGCGCCGTCCCGGAGGGCCCATGCGCCGCGCCTCGCCCACCGAGAACGGCGGGAAGTTGTAATGCAGCATGAACCGCTGCTTTTCCACGCCCTCCAGCGACTCGGTCAGCTGCATGTCCTGCTCGGTGCCCAGCGTGATGGTCACCAATGCCTGCGTCTCGCCGCGCGTGAACAGCGCGGAGCCATGTGTGCGGGGCAGCACGCCCACCTGGCAATCGATGGCCCGCACCTCGTCCGTGCGCCGACCATCGATGCGCGGATTGCCAGCCAGAATCGAACGCCGCACCACATGTTTTTCCAGATTTTTCATCGCCGAAGCCACGTCGTTCGGCGCATGTTCGCCCGGTTCTTCCTCGGTGCCGGCGAACTTCTCCTGCGCCTCGGCGCGCAGCGCCTCCAGCATGGCGGAGCGGGCGGACTTGTCGCGGATGGCATAGGCTTCGCGCACCCGGGCCTCAAATGCTTCGCGCACCCGGGCTTCCACGTCTTCCCCGCCGGCCAGCTCCACCGCGATCTTTTCCTTGCCGGCCAGCCGCGCCAGCTCGTCGATGGCGTCCAGCACCGGCTGGTAGCCCTGCTGGCCAAACAGGATGGCGTCGATCATCTGTTCCTCGGACAGCTCGTTGGCCTCGGACTCGATCATCAACACCGCGTCGCGCGTGCCGGCCACCACCAGGTCGAGATCGGAACGTTCCATCTGCGCATAAGTGGGATTGAGTACGAACTCGCCGTCGATCAGTCCCACGCGGGCGGCGGCGATGGGACCGCCGAACGGCACGTCGGAGATCGCCAGCGCCGCCGAGGCGCCGTTGAGCGCCACGATGTCGGGATTGTTGTCCTCATCGGCCGAGATCACGGTGGCGATGACCTGCGTTTCATGGAAATAGCCCTTGGGGAACAGCGGCCGCAGCGGGCGGTCGATCAGCCGGCTGGTCAGCGTCTCTTTCTCCGAAGGGCGTCCCTCGCGCTTGAAGAATCCGCCCAGAAAACGGCCGGCGGCATAGGTTTTTTCCTGATAATGCACGGTGAGCGGAAGAAAATCCACGCCTTGCAGCGGCTGCCGGGAGGCCGTGGCCGCGACCAGCAGCACCACATCGCCATACCGCACGGTGACCGCCCCGCCGGCCTGCCGGGCGATGCGCCCGGTCTCGAATGTCATCTCGCGGCCGGCGACTCCGGCCTTCGTCGTTTTGATATCAAACATCGCGTCATCCTTCGCGGACTCACATCATGCTGGCGCTGGAACAGGGAACAACGAAAAAGCGGCCCGCCCCGACACCCGGAAACGGACCGCCATGACTCGCGGATGCTAGCGGCGCAACCCCAGTTGCTCGATCAGGGCGCGGTAGCGGTTGAAGTCCCTGGACTTCAGGTAGTTCAACAGATTGCGGCGGGCGCCCACCATCTTCAGCAGCCCGCGGCGGGAATGGTGATCCTTGTGGTGGGTCTTGAAATGCTCGCTCAGGTGATTGATGCGGGCGGTCAGCAGCGCCACCTGCACCTCGGGCGAACCCGTGTCGCCTTCGTGACGGGCGAACTTGCTGATGATCTCGTTCTTCTGTTCCAAATCCAACGGCATGAATCCAGCTTTCCTTTGTGTGTTTTCCTTCGTCGTGGGCGGCGAACCTTAGCGTCGCCCGGACACTCTTGCAACCGTGTCGCCGCGTCAGCCGTCCAGCCGCTCGCGCGCCCGCCCCACCAGATACAGCACCTCGTCAGCCAGCGTGTCCGGATTCACCGGCTTGGAAAACACGCGGTCGCACAACCCCTCCTCATGCGCGCGATGCGCCTCGTCGTGCACGTCGTAGCCGGAAAGCATCACCACCGGCAGCATGGGGCGCACCTCCCGCATGCGCAGCGCCGCCTTCACACCACCCATCCTCGGCATGACCACGTCCATCACCGCCGCGTCGATGCGCTCGCGGTGACGCAAAAACACCTCCAGCGCCTCGCGACCGTCCCGGGCGGTCAGCACCCGAAGCCCGCGCCGTCCCATCGCCTCGCAAACGGTTTCGCGCACGGCCCGGTCGTCGTCCGCCCACAGCACGCAGCACGAGGCCGCCGGCGCAGGAACGCGGCCGTCCGCAGGGGAGGAGGATTCGGACGGCCGCGCATCCGGCTCGACCTCGGGCAGCAGAATGCGCACCAAGGTCCCGCCGCCGGGCCGGGTCACGATCTCCAGCCGCCCGCCATGACGCGCGGCAAAGCCTTGCGCCATCGCCAGCCCCAGCCCCGTGCCCTTGCCCACGGGCTTGGTTGTGAAATACGGATCGCAGGCCCGCGCGGCCACCTCGCGCGACATGCCCGTGCCGTTGTCGCGCACGGCCAGACACAGCATGCCCGGAGCCGCGCGCGATCGCTCCAGCCGCACCGCGATCTCGCCATCCTCGCATCCCTCCAGCGCGTCCACCGCATTGTTCACCAGATTCAGCAGCGCCTGCTGCAACTGCACGGCGTCCGCCCGGGTGTGCGCGTCTTCCGCGTTCACCGTCACCGACAGGCAAATCCGCTCCGGAACGCGCATCTGCGCCAGCTTCACCGTCTCCTTGACCAAGGGGCCGACCGGAAACACGCGCTCCTCGCGCACGCCCTTGCGCGCGAAGGACAACAGACTGCGCACATGCTCCGCCGACTGGTGAATCAGCATGTCCATCGTGGCCAGCTTGTCGCGCGCCCGCCGGCGATCTATGTCGGGGTCGTCCAGCATGGAACGCAACAGGTACACATTGCCCTCCATCGCGGCCAGCATGTTGTTGAAATCGTGCGCGATGCCGCCGGCCAGCGCGCCGACCACCTCCATCTTCTGCGCCTGACTCAACTGCCATTCCAGCTCGCGCCGCTCACTCAGATCCCGCTTGATGGTGATGAAATGGGTGATGCGCCCGGCCGTTCGCACCGGCGCGGTCACGTATTCCACGGTGATTGCGGATGCGTCGTCGCGACGCTCGCCCACGCGCTCGCGCAGCTCTTCCCGCCAGGTCTCTCCCCGGCGAATCGCGGCCAGAAAGGCCCGCCGCCATTCCGGCGAGCTCATTCGCGGCTCGAACAGGTGCGCCGGACAACCCAGCACCTCCGAAGCCGGGCGTTGATACATGCGCAGCATGGCAGCATTGGCATATTCGATGCGCCCCCGGCGATCGGTCACCATGATGGCCTCGTCGGCCTGGTCCATCGCCGTGGCCAGCAGCCGCTGCCGGGCGACCGAGGCATCGAGTCGCCGATGGAGCGGCGCGGCCACCCAGCGGTGCAACGGCCAGGCCACGATGATCGCCAGCAACAACGGATCGAGCATCGCGGCCAGCGAAGCATGCGCCGGATCGTTCAGCCCCGCGAGATCGAAGCCGACCATGATGGCCGCCTCGCCGGCCACGATGATGAGCAGCAACCCCGCCCACGCACGCATCAGCGCCGCCCGCTCTTCCGACGGCGAACCGGACATGGACACATTGACACTTGACAACCCGCATTCGTTGTGGGGGGGGGGGGGGGTAAATCCACATCCCGCATAAGGGTGCGGTTTATAGAACACCATGTCCGGCGGTGTCAAGCAAAATCTTTCCCGCCGGTCTTGCAAGGCCACGGCAACCATGCCAGATTGCGCCACATGAAATGGGTGGCGCTGATCGCCGTGGTTTGCCTCCAACTCGCCACGTTGGCCTGTGGCGTGGACGCCTTTGTGCACCAGATGGACGATGGTCGCGGCGCGGCCATCGCGGCCGGGCATCAGCCGTCCCCGTCTCCGCAGCAGGGCGCAGGCCACACCTGCGAGGTGCATGCCGCGCATGTCTTCGCCGACATTGTTCGCACACCGGCCATCATCCGGATGCGGGCGGCGGTGGAATGGCCGCCGGCCGCGCCCATGCCGTTTCACCTGATCCTCGAACCCATCGATCACCCTCCCATCGGCTGACCCGCGCGCGCCCGGCGAGGCGCGCATTCCGCTGTTTTCATTCACAAGACAACCGCCGCAAATCCGTTCACGGACTTGCGACCCGATGCCAAACAGGAGGACAACGTGCGCAATCTCACGTTGGCGTTCGGCATGGCTTGGGCGCTGTTCGCCCATGCCGCCCACGCCCATGCAATCACGCTGGAGCAGGCCATGCGCATGGCCGCCCGGCACCATCCACAAACCCGCATCGCCGAGCTGCGGGTGCGCTCAGCCGCCGGATCGGCCGAGGAACAGGCCACCTGGGCCTACAATCCAGTGGTCTCCCTTGAACCCCAACGCCGGCGACTGGCCGGAGGCGGACAAACGAACGACTACTACCTGAGCATATCGCAAGGACTGGAAACCGCAGGCAAGCGCGGATACCGGCGGGCCGCGGCGCGGGAGGCGTTGAAAGCCGCAAAAGCGGAAGCGGAAACCACCCGGCTGGGGCAGATGCTGGACGCCGCTTCCGCCTGCGTGGATTTGTTCTACGCCGATCGCGCGCTGCGGCTGCACCGGCAAGTGGCCAACATGTATCGGCAACTTGTCGTCACCATGAAACGACGCCACCGGGCAGGCGAGAGCAGCCGACTGGACGTGAACCTGGCGCAGGCGGCCCGGGCCTCCGCCCTCAACACGCTGGCCCGCGCCCGACAGGCCTGGCGGCAACGCCAGGCGGCCTTTTACGCCGCCATCGGCCGGATCCCCGAAGACAAGCTCGTTTCCCTGCCACCGCCCGAATCATGGCCGGCGCCGCCAACGCAATGGGCGCAGGCCCTGCACACCCGACCGGACATCCAGACGCTCCGCCTCCGGAGCCGCCAGGCGGAGTCGCGCATGAAGGAGGCCGCTGCCCGGCGCATTCCCGACATCGAGGTGTCCGCCATGGTCGGGCGGGAGGCCGGCGACCGGCTGGTGAAGCTGGGCCTCTCCGTCCCCCTGCCGCTGCTCAACACGCACCGTGGCGCCTGGCGCGCGGCCGTGGCCGAACGCGAACGCATCCGGACGGAACTGGAATGGCGCAAGAAGCGTCTGCGCTTCGAAGTGGAATCGGCCATGCGCAACGCGCGCGAAACCGAACGGGCGGCGCGCATGGTGTTGGACTCGTCCGTCATCGAGGATTCACGCAACGCCATCCGTCTGGCGCGCCAGGCCTGGGAGGCCGGCGAGCTGGAGCCCGAGGAAATGGTGTTTCGCATCCGGCAAGCGGTGGACGCCATCGTCTCTTCGCTCGAAACCCTGCGCCTGGCCTGGCAGGCGCGCATTCAGCTGGCCCGGGCTTTCGGGCGACCCGATCTCATCATTCAGGGAGTCACGCCATGAACTATATCCTTATGCTGATCCTGGGCGGCGCGCTGTCCGCCCTTGCGCCTGCGCCTGCGCAGCCCCATGAGCACCGGGAAACGGGCGCGACAGAACACCACGCGGATGAACACGACACGGCGCGGGTGCGCCTCTCCCCGGAGCAAATCCGCCGCGCCCGGCTGAAGGTTGTCGTCGCCAGGACGGAAAGCGCGCCCACGCTGCTGCGTGTTCCCGGAATCGTGCGCTACAACGCCTGGCGCATGGCCGAAATCACCACGCTCACCGACGGCGTGGTTGCATCCCGGCACGCGCGCCTGGGCGACCAGGTCGCCGCGGACGATGCGCTGCTGACACTGCGCAGCACCGCGCTGGCACAAATCGAAGCCGAATGGCTGAAGGCCCGCGCCGATTACCGGAAAAACAAACAGGAGTTCGACCGCATCCGCCCCCTGTCGCGCAATGGCGTGGTCTCGCGCGCGCGGATGCAGCGCGTGGCCAGCGCCCTGGCCGCCTCGCGCGCCCGGATGCTGGCGGCCAGGGCCACTTTGGCCGCGCACGGGCTGACCGAGCGCGACATGAAGCAGCTGGAACAGGGAAAAGACTTCGGGCGCCTGACGCTGCGCGCGCCGATGGCCGGCACGGTGGTGAGCGATCGGGCGGTGCTGGGCCAGCATGTCGCGCCGGGCGACCGCCTGATGCGTGTCGCGAACGAAACTACCCTGTGGGTGGAAGCAAACCTGCCGCCGGAACATTTGTCGGAACTGGACCGGAATGCCGGAGCGACGGTCATCATGCGCAAACGCGACACGCGTCTGCCCGCCAGCATCGTGACCATCCACCATGAACTGGACCAGACTACCCGCACCGCCGTGGTGCGGCTGGAGGTGGGCAACCGCCAACACCGGCTGCATCCCGGCATGTTCGTGGACGTGGAACTGCAAACCGGCACGAACGGCCAGGCGCTGACGCTGCCCGCGGAGGCGGTTCAGCGGCAGGGAACGGAGCAAATCGTGTTCGTGGAAACGGCGCCCGGCGTCTTCGAGCGGCGGGAGATCGAAGCCGTTCCGGCCGGAGCGCGCCGAATGCGCGTTCGCTCCGGATTGAAGGCGGGCGAGCGCATCGTCACGCAAGGCGCGTTCACCCTGCTGTCGGAGTTGATGAAATCGGGCTTCGAAGCCCACCAGCACTGAGGCCGCGGTCATGTTTGCCAGGCTGATCGACACCGCCATCAACAACCGTGCGCTGGTGGTCCTGCTCCTGCTGGGCAGCATGGGATACGCGCTGCTTGTGACGCCGCGCCTGAACCTCGACGCCTTCCCCGACGTGACCAATATCCAGGTGCAAATCAACACCGAGGCGCGCGGCCTGGCCGCCGAGGAAGTCGAACAACTCATCACCTACCCCATCGAGGCGGTGATGTATTCCCTGCCCGACGTCGAGCAGGTGCGCTCGATCTCCAAGACGGGGCTTTCGGTGGTCACGGTCGTGTTCCGCGACGGCACGAACATCTACTTCGCCCGTCAACTGGTGGCGCAAAAGCTCCAGGAGGCCCGGCAGCAGGTTCCGGCCTGGGCGGGCGCGCCACGCATGGGGCCGAACACGTCGGGTCTGGGGCAGGTGTTCCAATACATGCTGAAGGCCAGCCCCGGATCGGGCTACGACGCAATGGCCCTGCGCGCCCTGAACGACTGGGTCGTGAAGCTGATGTTGATGCCGGCCGACGGCGTGACCGATATCCTCTCCTTCGGCGGCGAGGTGCGCCAGTATCAGGTGCGCGTCGATCCCGATCGCCTGCTGGCGCACGGTCTGCGGCTGAACGATGTCATCCGCGCCATCCGGGCCAACAACCGAAACGCCGGCGGCTGGTATCTGCCGCAAGGCGATGAACAACTGGTGATTCGCGGCGTGGGCTGGGTGCCGGGCGGCAAGGCCGGCCTGAAGGCCATCGCGGCCATTCCGATCAAGACGGTCAACGGCGTGACCGTGCGCGTGCGGGACGTGGC
Organism: uncultured Zetaproteobacteria bacterium; assembly: GCA_964449205.1. Taxonomy (GTDB): domain Bacteria; phylum Pseudomonadota; class Zetaproteobacteria; order Mariprofundales; family Mariprofundaceae; genus JALVTX01. Next base: position 15,011 of record CAYVBG010000010.1, read on the forward strand.
GCAGGTCGCCTTCGGCGGCGAAATCCGCCAGGGCGCGGTGACGATGACCGAGCGCGGGCCGGATGGCCGGGCCGTGTCGCTGGGCGAGGTGGTGGCGGGCATCGTGCTCAAGCGTTTCGGCGCCAACACCAAAAAGACCATCGACGATGTCCGGAAGCGGATGGAGATCGTTCGCAAGACCCTGCCGGAGGGCGTCACGATCCAACCCTTCTACGATCAGTCCGACCTGATTTCGCGGGCTGTGTGGACGGTGGAAAAGGCCTTGCTGGAAGCCTTCGCATTGATTGTCGTCGTGCTGTTTCTGTTCTTGATGAACCTGCGCGCCGCCACCCTGGTGCTGGTTTCCGTGCCGGTGTCCGTGCTGGCGGCGCTGGCCATCATGGAGCATTACGGCATCTCGGCCAATCTGATGAGCCTGGGCGGGCTGGCCATCGCCATCGGCATGATGGTGGACGGATCCGTGGTCATGGTCGAGAACATCTTCAAGCACCTGGAGCGGGCGCACGACGGCCACGGCATCGCCCTGTTGATCACCGAGGCCGCGCGGGAAGTGGCGCGCCCCGTCACCTTTGCCGTGTTGATCATCCTCATCGTGTTCACGCCGCTGTTCACGTTGGAAGGCGTGGAGGGCAAGATGTTCGCGCCGATGGCGCTGTCGATCTGCTTCGCCATGTTCGCGTCGCTGGCGGTGGCGCTCGTGGTGATGCCGGTGCTGGCCACGCTGCTGTTCACCCGCGGAGTCACGCACCGGGACAGCCCGGTGCTCCGGCCCGTGGCGCGCCTGTACCAAACATGGCTGGACAAGGCGTTGCGCCACCGCAAGCGCGTCGTGGCCGGCGCCATCGCGGCGTTCGCGGCCAGCATGGCGCTGACGCCATTCCTGGGCACGGAGTTCGCCCCCGAGCTGGAAGAGGGCACGCTGGCCATTCGCGTGACGCTCGCCCCGTCTTCGTCGCTGGCCCATGCCCGACGCATCGGGCAGACACTGGAAGGCATTCTGGTGCGCGATTTCCCGGAAGTGACCTATGCCTCGGCGCGGGTGGGCCGGGCCGAGATCGGCGGAGACCCGGAGCCGGTGTCCAATGTCGAAATCTATGTCGGCCTGAAGCCCGTATCGGAGTGGCAGAGCGCCTCCAATCGGCAGGAACTTCAAACGCTGATGCGCAAGAAGCTGGAAACCGTGCCGGGCATTCTTCTTGCCTTCACGCAGCCCATCGCGATGCGTGTGGACGAATTGCTCTCGGGCGTCAAGGCGCAACTGGCCATCAAGCTGTTTGGCCCGGATCTGAAGGTGCTGGCCGAAAAGGGCAAGGAGATCGAGCGGCTGGTGCGCGCCGTGCGCGGGGCGCGCGATGTCGCGATGGAACAAATCGAGGGCGAGGCCCAGCTGGTGATTCGCCCCCGCCGCGAAACGCTGGATCGCTATGGCATTCCGGTGGACGCTGTCATGCAACTGGTCGCGGATGGCATCGGCGGCGCATCCGCCGGTCAGGTGATCCGGGGCAATGAACGCTACGCCATCTATGTGCGGCTGGCGCGGGCCTTCCGCGACAGTCCGCAGGCCATCGCCGACCTGATGCTGCAATCACCGACCGGCGCTTGGGTGCGCTTGGGCGACGTGGCCGACGTGCGCATCGAGCAAGGCCCGCCCATGATCCGGCGCGACGACGTGCAGCGCCGCGTGGTCATCCAGTGCAATGTCGAGGGGCGCGACATGGGCGGACTGGTGCGCGAACTGGATGCGCGCATCCGCGGCGAGGTGAAATTGCCGCCGGGCTACAGCGTGGTCTTCGGCGGCCAGTACAAAAACCAGCAGCGTGCCCAGGCACGCCTGATGATCGTGGTGCCCGTTTCGCTGCTGCTGATTTTCCTGTTGCTCTATTTCATGTTCCAGTCCATCGGGCAGGCCGCGCTGATCATGCTCAACGTGCCGATGGCCCTGATTGGCGGCGTGGTCGCGTTGGCCGTGTCGGGCCAGTATCTGTCGGTGCCATCCAGCATCGGGTTCATCGCGCTGTTCGGCGTGGCGGTGCTCAATGGCGTGGTGCTGGTGGACGCCATCAATCGCCATTGGCGCGACGACGACATGGATGCCGCCATCCGGAAGGGGGCGGAAAGCAGGCTCCGCCCCGTGCTGATGACAGCCACGATTGCGGCGCTGGGATTGTTGCCGCTGCTGATGGCCACAGGCGCGGGCTCGGAAATCCAGCGCCCGCTGGCCACGGTGGTCGTCGGCGGGCTGATTTCCTCCACGCTGCTCACGTTGTTCGTGCTGCCGTGCCTGTTCAGCGTCTTCAGCCGGCGCGCGCCGAGATGACCCCCTTGCGGCGGATGGCCAGCGCACGGCGGCCGGTGTAGGCTTCCGGCATTCCTGAAGACGGCACCGGCACACGGGCCGAAGCGGAAGGAGACGCCATCATGAACGCATCCCGCGCCGTCACCGCGGCGACGCTGTTGCGCGCCAAGCGGCAGGGCGAGAAAACCGTCTGGCTCACCGCCTACAGCGCCTCTCAGGCCGCGCTGGCCGAAGCCGCCGGCGTGGACGTGTTGCTGGTGGGCGATTCCGTGGGCACGGTCGAATTGGGATACGACACCACGCTGCCCGTCTCGCTGGAAACCATGATTCACCACACCGCCGCCGTCGCGCGCGGGCGCAAGCGCGCCTGGGTGGTGTGCGACCTGCCGTTCGGCAGCTACCAGACATCGCCCGAACAAGCGTTCGACACCAGCGTGCGCGTGTTGCAGACAACCGGCTGCGACGCCGTCAAGATCGAAGGCGGCCTGCCGATGGCCGACACCATCCGTTTCCTGGCCGACCGCGGCATCGCCGTGGTGGCGCACATCGGCCTGACGCCGCAATCCATCAAACACTTCGGCCATTACGGCATGCGCGGCGCGGATGCGGCGGAGGCCGACCGCCTGCGACAGGATGCGCAAGCCGTTGCGGCAGCGGGCGCCGCGGCCGTTGTGCTGGAACACATGCCCGCCGATCTCGCCGCCCGCATCACGCGCGAGAGCGCCATCCCCACCGTCGGCATCGGCGCGGGTCCGGATTGCGACAGATC
>CAYVBG010000011.1:0-16947 GCA_964449205.1 uncultured Zetaproteobacteria bacterium
ATGTGAACCGCCAGTTCGGAACAGCGGAATCGTCGAACCTGTTTTCCGGGGTTTTGGAGACGGTGGTGGACGAAAGCCGGCCGCTGTTCAGCAAGGCAACGGAGGTGTTCGCGCTTGGCGACCATGAATCGGCGGCAGTGCTTTTCGAACAGTCCCTGGAAGACGAGCGCAAGGCAGCGGATACCTGGTTCCATCTCGGCATGAGCCGGCACGCCGCTGGATCATTCGCGGAAGCGACAACCGCTTATCGCAAGGCCTTGGAACTGAATCCGGCGTTGGCGCTGGCGCAAGTGTATCTGGCGCAAATCAACGCGACGGTGGACAAGGACGCCCAAACCGCAAAAAACGCCGTCAAGGCGGCGCTGGCAGCCGACAATACCCTGTTATCCCGCCATTCCGCCCTGATGTTTCGTGTCTTTGGCGAAATCAACGCGGCGCAGGGCAGAAGCGCGGAGTCGCTGGCTGATTTCGAGCAGATGCGGTCGTGGCAGCCGGGCAATCCCCAAGCCTACCTGCTGCCGGATCACGCCTATCTGCGCGCCGGGCGGCACAGCAAGACCGCCGGCCTGAAACCCGATGAACCACTGGTTTATGTCTTCCGGGCGAGGGCGTACCGCAACATAGAAGGCCGACAACAGGAAAGCAAAGCAGATGAAGAAAAAGTGCGGGTCCTGAACGAAGCGGCCCAGACGGATTTTGGAGGGTAGAGTGATGGTGTTTGAAAGAGGTTCCGCATGGGTTCGCAATCTTGTCATGATCTTGGCGGTTCTGGCGCTTTTACCAAGCTGCGCCACCAATCCCGCAACCGGCAAAAGCGAACTGATGCTCATTTCCGAATCCAGGGAAATTCGACTGGGTGAGGAGAATTACGGGCCGGCGCGGCAGATGCAGGGTGGTGATTACAACGCCGATCCGGCAGTGACAGAGTATGTGCGTGAGATAGGACAGAAGATCGCTGCGGTGTCCGACCGGAAATTGCCCTACGAGTTCGTGGTGCTCAACAGCCCGGAAGTCAACGCCTGGATGATGCCCGGCGGCAAGATGGCCATCAACCGTGGCATGCTGCTCACAATGAACAGTGAAGCGGAACTGGCCGCTGTCATCGGTCATGAGATTGCCCATGCAACAGCCAAACACGGCGCCAAGAAGATCCAGGAAGCCATGTTGATACAGGGTGCGGTTGCACTGACCAGTATTGCCATCCAGACCCAAGTGGAAGACCCTCTGGTTCGGCAACTGGGCGTGCTGGGAACACAGGTGGCGGCGCAATTGATCTCGGCAAAGTTCAGCCGCGACGACGAGCGCGAGGCGGATCACTACGGCACCATCTACATGTCCCGTGCGGGTTACGATCCGCAGGGAGCCGTGAAAATGCAGGAGATTCTTCTTGCGCAGTCAAAAAACCGCCCTGATGATCTATTCACCCGTTTGCTGGCCAGCCACCCCCCGTCAGAGGAACGGATCAAGGCCAACCGTGCGCTGGCAGCCGAGCTCCCCACTGGTGGCCAGCAGGGAGCGCAAGCCTACCATGAACGACTGGCCGGTTTGTTCCGGGCCGCACCGGCCTATGAGGCTTATGAACAGGGCAGGGCTGCGTTGCGGGCGGGCGATTATGCCGCAGCCCGCGCGCTGGCCGACAAGGCTATCGCGATCGAACCCAGGGAAGCATCGTTCTATCTGCTGCGTGGATGGGCTCGGGAAATGGCCGGGCAAACTGGCGGTGCTATCGGCGACTATCTGGATGCAATCAAGCTGAATGTCGGTCATTACGAATCGCATCTGCGCCTTGGGCTGTTGCTCGATCGCATGGGAGAGCGGAAACTGGCTCAGAAATCACTGGAAAACAGTTTGCGCCTGCTGAAAACGGCGGCGGCCATGCGCAGACTGGGTGGTTACGCACTTGCTCAAGGCAACACGACTCTTGCACGGAAATATCTCAGGCAGGCCGCGGCCAGCAGATCGCGGGAAGGCCGGCGGGCCTATGCTCAGCTTCTGAGCTTCGATCTGCCCGCGCATGCCGGCGATTACCTTGGCGTGAACATGCGCAGGGACGCGAACGGTTATCTCCGGTTTGTCGTGCGCAACAACACGCCCCTTGCGATTGGCGGCATCGTACTTGAGGTGCGCAACGGACGCGGCAGCCGGCGTATCGGGGTGCGCGGAGCGATCGCCGGCGGTGGGCGGCTGGTGATTGGCTCGCGTATCCGGGTTACGAAGGAACAGATGCGTCAGCTACGGGCGCGCGTGCTCTCCGCGCGCCTGAGCAAAAACGGATGAGGGGAAACGGGGCGAATTTCCCATCTCTCACCAGCTTGCTCAGGACGGCGAGCGCAGGACTCGTGCTCTCCGGCGGAGTCGGCGAGCAGGGGGAGGGGTACAGCGGGATTCTGGCAATACTCGCCTTGCCACTGCTTTCGGTGCTGATCCGCTGGATGTTGACGCACAGGGGTGCGCTGGCCTCGCGCCGGGCATGTCTGGGCATGGGTCTGGCCGATCTCGCCATCGCCTTGGGCGTTGGCTTTATCCTCTACGCCGGAGAAATGGGCGTGCTCGCGGTCGGCCTGCTGACCGGCGCGAAAGTGGCCGGCCCGTTTGCCGGCATGCATGCTGCAACCATCGGCATTTCTGGGTTTCTGCTGCTTTCCCTGATCAGCCTGCGCCGCGCGGCGGGCCGGAAGCAGTCAGCCTGAACCGGAACACGAGTCAGGGCCGCCGCTTCCGGCACATCGAGCCGGTAACAGCGTACTGGTCCTTGAAACTCCACCCCACAACCTCTTCAAACCTGGCGATAGAGATTGGCCTGGAAGCAGATGACACTCCCGCCGTTCCGCACTCACCGGGGGCATCACGGCAGGAATTCAGCAGTTCCAGCTCGGACTGAACGCCGCCCGCAGCGGTCGCGGCATCCAGCGACAACCGCCGGAAACATTTCGCAGCCTGCTTCCAGACCATCTGATCCGGTGCCGTGGCGGCCGGGTGCGCGGCGGTGGTGACAGGCCGCGATGCACGCCCGTAAGCCCGAACGCTGGCCGCAAGGGAACGCTCGATCCAGACCAGTGCCGTCGCTGCACGCATGCGCTTCTCCACCGCCGGTATTTTTCCCCCACCATCAAGGAGCTCCTTCTGAACATCCATCACCGAGGAGAATGCCGCCAGCAACGGTTTTACATCCCCGGTCAGGATTCTCTGCGCGGTGAGCACCTGCAGCATCAGGTGCATCTCCGCCAACTCTCTGTCGATCAACGTACGCTCTGTTGTTTGCTCTCCAGGGGAGGCAAGCTGTCCGATAGCCCCGTCCAGACGAAGGCGAAAGAATGCCAGCAGTTCCTCCTCGGGCGTACGCCCCCGTTTTTCGGCCTCCGACAACAGATTATAGGCCGAGAAGAAGCCTTTATCCCAACGATTCAGGAGCCCGATCTCCCGTTCTCTGCCTCGAACATAGTCGCAATATTGACCCTCATTAACGGCGGGTCGGCAATGACCGGGGCACTGTTGCATCTTTTCGGCAAAGGCGTTGGCGCGCGAATAGAGGGTGGTGTTGATCCGGTTCAGCCGGGCTGCAAATGAGCGCGTATTTGCGGCGCACAGGCTGCGCCACCGGAAGCGGATAATCGCCGGTGACCGTTTTTCGCCCTCGTTCCGTATTGTGCCGTATAATGGCGCGGGAAGGCTGCCCCTGAACGAGGCAAGGCCGCTTTCCCGGGCGGGGGACATATCCGGGCACATGAGGACGATGAGCGCGAGAACAAGAAGCCATATGTATTTTCCCGAAGTTGGCGCAAGTTGATGTGCGGAGACAGGCATGGTCATTCCTCCCAGCGTTTTTTGAACAGGATGTAAAGCGGGACATAGAATATGCTCGGCAGAAGAATCACCATGGGAACACCCCACACCAACTCGGGCAATTCGAGCATCACCAACCAGGCAAGGCCATAAATCAGCGCGGTCAGAATGATAGCTGCCACAAGCGATTCAACATGGATATGGCTGGTGCGCATCCTTTGCATCGTTCTTCTCCCAAGGACGCTCCCGGCGAGAGCTCCGACAATCAGCGCTATCAGGCCCAACACATCACGGCCCGATCCAGCACCCCTTCCGCAAGCACTGTAGCCGAGCCGGCGCGCCGGGTCAAAGCAACTTGGCCCGAAGGCCGTGAGTTGCTACATTCGGGACAGACTGAACCCCTTTGGAGGCGCGGGCATGACAGACTGCATTTTTTGCAAGATTCTGGCGGGCGAGATTCCCTCGGACAAGGTGTATGAAGACGAAGAAGTGTATGCCTTTCGCGACATCCACCCCAAGGCGCCGGTGCATGTGCTGGTGATTCCCCGCCGGCACGTGCCCACCCTGAGCGACGCGGATGCGCAGCTTGCGGGCATGCTGATGGATCGTGTGCGCAACATCGCGGACCACGTGCTGAAGCTGGAAGACGGCTGGCGCCTGGTCATCAACGTGCGTCCGGGCGGCGGGCAGGAGGTGTATCACCTGCACGCCCATATTCTGGGCGGCAAGAAACTGCCGTTCTGACCGATGGCCACGCGCGCCATGCCCAAACACCGCCGCGGCAGCCCCGCCGCGCTGCACGAAAGTCTGGCCGAAGTGCTGGGCGCGGAGCGTCTGGCCCGGCTGGCCGAAACCGCGCGGCTTTCGCGCGCCTGGCCCGACATGGTCGGCCCGATGCTGGCCGCGCGCACCCGTCCGGTCGCCATCGAAGGCGACACGCTGCTGATTGCCGTGGATCACCCGGCCATGGCGCAGCAAATACGGTTTCTGCACGATGAAATCCGCGCGGCCTGCTTCCGCCAGTGCCGCATCCGGCGGGTGCGCCGAATCCGCACCCGGCTCGAACCGGGCGCGGGCCTCGCCCGCCCGACCGAACGCGCCGCTCCGCCGCCTCCGCCCTCGCTGAACGCGCGCAAGCGCGCCGCCCGCATGGTGCGGCCGGTTGCCGACAAGCCGCTCAGGCATGCGATGTATCGCGCCATTCTGGCCCAGTGGGCGCGGGCGCCGGACGATCGATAGCAGCATGCAACGCGCGGCGCTGTATCTCTCGGGCATCGTGTTCCTGCTGGTTGCCGCGATGCATGCGGCGCGGCTGGCGCTGGGCGCCCGAGTGTTGATCGGCGACTGGAGCTTCCCGATGTGGGGAAGCGGAATCGCCGTTGTCGTGCTGGTGATGCTGGCCTGGGTTTGTTTTCGCTCCGCCCGCAGATAGCCGGCGGAAAGGGATGAATGCCTGAATCAGCCCTCGGGCTGCTCGATGAAGATTTCGATGCGGCGATTGCGGGCGCGCCCCTTGGCCGTGGCATTGTTGGCCACCGGTTCCTCGGCGCCCCGTCCCTCGACCCGGATGCGACCGGCATCCAGCCCCTCGCCCCAAATGAACACGCGGGCCACCGCCGAGGCGCGGGCCGCCGAAAGCTCCCAGTTGTCGGCGAAGCGGGCCCGCAGCTTCTCGCCCACCGGCAGCGCGTCGGTGTGTCCCACGATGCGAATCAGACCGTTCATGCCCCGCAACCGCTTCGCTATCCGGCCCAGCACCGAGCGGCCCTCCGGGCTGATCTGAATGGAGCCTTTCGGAAACAGCACTTGCTGCGGCATGGTCACCTTGACCGCCTTCAGCGAGGGACGGGATGGCTCCGGGCCGGCGGAAGCCCCGCGCACACCTTCGACCTTCACGCCGCGGGTTTGAATCTCGGGTTTCAATCCCGATTGCAGCTCCCGCATCGTCCGCTCCAGCCGGTCCAGCCGCCTGTCTTGCTCCTTGTCGTGCTGTTTCAGCACCTTGACATCATCCACCGTGCCCATCACCTGATCGTAATGCTGCTGACTCAGGCAACCCGGCAACAGCAACAACAAGCCCATCGCCCAAAGATGTTTGTTCATGCCTTCCCTCCACGCACAACGGAAGCAGAATCAGCAAGTTCCGGTCGCTTCCTGATGCAGAATGGAAGCATAATGTCCTAACTTATTGCTATTGTAAAGTATTTCTCAGACGCACAGCAAACCCCCTCCACCACTCCGGCCACGGCGCGCGCACCTCCAGCATTTCGCCGCGCACGGGATGCGCGATGCGCAACCGCCAGGCATGCAGGGCCATTCCCTTGCCGCCCAAGGCACGAAAGCGGCGATTGTCCTCCCGGTTGCCGTATTTGCCGTCCCCCAGAATGGGGCAACCCTCCATCTGCAATTGCACGCGCAGCTGATGCGTGCGGCCGCTTTCCGGTTGCAGCGCCAGCAATGCCGCCTGCCAGCACGCGGTTCCGGCCTGAATGCAAACCTGATAATCCGTCACCGCTTCCTTGCCGTCCTCGCGTCCGGCCACCACGCGCTCACCGCCGCGCAACGCCCCCTTGCCAAGGCGCGCCCGTATGCGCCCCGCGTGCGGCCAGGGGCAACCCGCCACCCAGGCAAGGTAGGTCTTGTGCGCCTTGCGATCCCGAAAAGCGGCGGTGAGCGCCCGCAACACGGACAATCGCTTGGCCAACAACAGGCAGCCGCTGGTGTCCCGATCCAGCCGATGGGCCAGCCGCAGCTCCGGCAGATCGAGCGCCTCGCGCAGATGCTCGACCAGCCCCGCCGCATGGCCGCTGCCGCCATGCACCACCATGCGCGGCGGCTTGTTCACCACCAGCAAATCAGCATCCTCATACAGCACCGGCGGCATGGGCATGCGCCCTGGCGGGACAGACCGCGCCTCGCCGGCGCCGGGCGCCGGGCGGCGCAAACTGGCGGGAACGAACACCTCGTCTCCCGTATTCAAACGTTGATCGGGCTTCGCGCGGCGACCGTTGACACGCACGTTTCCGCGCCGGATCAAACGCATCACCAAGGGACGCGAAGCGCCGCCCAATCGCCGCAACAGCAGGCGATCCAAGCGGCTTCCCGCCTCTTCCGCATCCACGCGGATCTTGCTGTCTGCCGCGGGCTTCTTGCCGCTCATGCTTGCCAAACCCTGCCCCCATCCACTAGCGTTGCCCCATGCAGTAGCTCCGCGTGTGCTCTGCGCGTATCGCATTCACGGGTCGGCGGCGCGCCGGCCGGGCGCCCGCAAGCGGCGCAAAACCAAAAATGCGTCAACGCGCGCCGCGACAAGGCTAACGGGCACGGGAGACGGACGCCATGACCCATGCATTCGTTCCCTCTTCGCGTCGAGCCTGCAAATAAAAACAGGAACCGTCTGAAGATTCAGGCACGACAGGGCAGGAGTTTCCGCGCCTGACGAAACCGGAGCCGATCATCTCGCCGCGCCTTGCGCGGATGTTTCGCCAGGGGCCAATCCCAGACCGATTTTTCAGACGGCAAAGGGTGTGGCATGAAAAAGAAAATCATGCTCATCAATGCCGTGCATCCCGAGCAAAGCCGGGTCAGCATCATTGATGACCACTATCTTCAGGAACTGGACATCGAGTCCGCCCACAAGGTTCAGACCAAGGGCAACATCTACAAGGGCATGATCACCAAGGTCGAGCCCAGCCTGCAAGCCGCGTTCGTGGAATACGGCGCGGCGCGACAGGGTTTTTTGCCCCTGCACGACATTCATCCGGACTTCTGGAAGGAAGGCGCGGACAAAAGCCAGGATCCGCGCAAGGTGAACATTCAGGACGTGCTGGCACCCAAGCAACCGGTGCTGGTGCAGGTGGTCAAGGAGGAACGCGGCACCAAGGGCGCGGCGCTGACCACCTACATCTCGCTGGCCGGCCGCTATCTGGTGCTCAGCCCCAACGCGGCGCGCGGAGGCATCTCGCGCAAGCTCAAGGAAGAAGAACGCCGCGCGCTCAAGGCCATTCTGGCCCAGCTGAACGTGCCGGAAAACATGGGCCTGATCGTGCGTACGGCCGGCAAGGATCAAAAACTGGAAGCGTTGCAACGGGACTTCACCTATCTGCAACGCCTGTGGGATGAAATCCGCATCAAGAGCGAGGGCGCACCCATTCCTTCGCTGATCTATCTGGAGGGCGATCTGGCCACTCGCGCCATCCGCGACCACTTCACCGAAGACATCAGCGAGATCTGGGTGGACAAGCACGACGTTTACCAGCGCACCAAGCAGTTCGTGCATGCCGTGCTGCCGGGCAAGGAAAAGCTGGTCAAGTTCTACCGGGGCAAGAAACCGCTGTTCCGCCATTTCGGCATCGAGGATCAATGCGAGGAAATTCACGAGCGGGAGATTCGCCTGCCCTCGGGTGGCTCCATCGTGTTCGACACCACCGAGGCGCTGACCGCCATCGACGTGAACTCCTCGCGTTCCACCAAGGGCAAGCACATCGATGACACGGCGCTGGACACCAACCTGGAAGCCGCGCGCGAAATCGCCCGTCAGCTCCGAATCCGCGACATCGGCGGCCTGATTGTCATCGACTTCATCGACATGGCCACCCGCAAGCACGGCCAGCAGGTGGAGGAAACCTTGCGCGAGGCCTGCAAGACGGACAAGGCCAGGGTGCAGTTCGCCCGCATCTCGCGTTTCGGGCTGCTGGAAATGTCGCGCCAGCGGCTCAGATCGTCCATTCGCGAATCCACCACCGAAGTCTGTCCGCGCTGCAACGGCCGCGGGCGCGTCCGCGTGGTGGAATCCATGGCCCTGCAAATGCTCACCCGCATGGAAGACCATGCCGAGGCCGGCAAGAAGCCAGTGCTCATCGTGCAGGTGCCAAAGGCGACCGGCGAATACCTGATGAACAACAAGCGGCAATACATCGCCCGCATTGAGGAAATCTACGATGTGCAAATCAACCTCCAGATCCGCCCCGATCTGGAGATTCCGCACTACCGCATCGAGCGCCAGTGGGCCGACAACGGCCAGCAACGCACCGAAGTGCTGGAAGACACGCTCAAGGGCAAGAAGCCGCAACGCACGGGACGCAAGCTCAAGCCCGGCACGCCCATCGTGGGCATTCCTTCGGCCATGCCCGAACCCGAACCCGACACGGAAGCAAAGAGCGAACACCGGAAGGCCGGATTGCTCGCCAGGATTGCCGAGGCCTTGCTGGGCAAAGCTGCGCGCAGGAAACAGCAGGAAGAGGAAGAACGCCGCAAACGCGAGGAAGAGGAAGCTGCGGCAGCCAAAAAGAGCGCATCGCGCAAACGCGGCGGACGCAGGCGCCGCGGCGGGCGCGGACGGCGCGGTGGCCAGGGCGGAGGCGCCCCCCGCCAGCAGGCCACAACTCCGCGCGAGACCGGAGCAACGGACGGAGAGCCAAAGCAAACTGCCCGGAACCAGCCGGCGGAAGCCAACACGCCTGCCACCGGCGATACAAAACAGCCTGCCAAAACATCCGGCGGCACAAATCCGGACGACGGACCCGCCGGCGACAAACCCGATGCGCCCGCCACAGGATCGAGTGGCAACCGCCGGCGCCGGCGCCGACGCCGGCGTCCGCGCGGAAACAGCGCCCAAGCGCAAACCGATGCCGGCGCGCCCCAAACGCCAACCGACGCCGGCGAACCGAACCATGACCGGAAGGCCGTCAACGAATAAACCCTGCACCGGCATGCGGCATCGCGCATGCCAATGACGCGGCCGCATGAAAACGACGCCAACGAGGCTTTGCGGTTCGTGATCGGCGCATCCTTGTGCGGCCAGCGCCTGGATCAGGCGCTGGCGCATGCATCCGGACTGTCCCGCGCCCGCATTCAAAAGCTGATCCGCGACCGGGCGGTGACGCTGGACGGCGCACCTCCCGCCCGGGCTTCGATACGTGTCAAAACAGGCGCCGTGATCGTCGTTCGGCTGCCCGAAACACAACCGCTCGATCTCGCGCCCGAAGACATCCCGCTGGACATCCTGCATGAAGATGAACACCTGCTGGTGGTGAACAAACCCGCCGGCATGGTGGTTCACCCCGCACACGGGCATGATCGCGGCACGCTGGTGCACGCATTGTTACACCATTGTCCGAACCTGCCCGGCATCAATGGGGTGGAGCGCCCCGGCATCGTCCACCGACTGGACAAGGACACCTCCGGCAGCCTGGTGGTGGCCAAGACCGAGCAAGCGCACCGGGCGTTGACCCGAATGTTTGCCGCGCACGACCTCGACCGCGAATATGTGGCCTGGTGCCGGAGCGCGCCGCCATGGCGGGAAACGCTCATTGAGGCATCCATCGGCCGTCATCCGCATCACCGCCAGAAAATGAGCGTGCGCGTCGATGGCAAACCGGCGCAAACCCGCGCGCGGGTCGAGCGCCGATACGGCGATGCATTCTCCCGCTTGCGTCTGGTGTTGTACACCGGACGAACGCATCAGATCCGTGTTCACCTGAGCCATCTGGGATATCCCGTGTTGGGAGACACAACCTATGGCCGCGCGTTTCGCCCGGGGCGCGACGTGCCGGAGCCGGCGCGTGGCGCGATCATCCAACTTGCCCGGCAGGCGCTGCATGCCGGGCTGCTGCGTTTCCGCCATCCGGTATCCGGCAACATCGTCGAGTGCGTCGCACCCTGGCCGGAGGATCTGCAGCGCCTCTCGGACGCACTGGAGCGCAGCTGGTCATGAGCGGGAACATGACGTCCGCAGCCGCCGGATTTCTTCGTGCGCGGCTGTTGGCCCGCTCCGGCATGGTCGGACTGTTCAGCCTTCGACCACACGACGCCACGCGGCACGCCGGGGCGCTGGCCACCGCAGCCGGGCTGGCCAGCCCGCCGCATCAGGCCAGGCAGGTTCATGGCGTCCGGGCGCTGGCCTGCCACGGCGCGGGACGCCGGCATACGGTGGATGCGGATATCCTGATTGGGCTGGAGGGCACCGCCGTAGCCGTGCGCACGGCGGATTGCGTACCCATCCTGCTGGCCGATCCGGCGGCCAACATCACCGTGGCCATCCATGCGGGTTGGCGTGGCGCGGCCAATGGCGCCGTCTTGCACGGCATCCACGCCGCTTGCCGGCATGGCGCGCAGGCCAAACGCCTGCTGGCCTGCATCGGCCCGTGCATCGGCCCCTGCTGCTTCGAAATCGGACCCGAGGTCGCCGAGGCGCTGGCCCAAAGCGCGCCGGACGCCGGGCGCTTCATTCGACGCGCCGGTGACCACATCCGCGCCGACCTGGCCGGCATCAACATGATGCAACTGCGACAGGCCGGCATTTCGCCCGCCCGCATCGAACACATGAACGCCTGCACGGCTTGTGATGCGCAACGATTCTTTTCCTGGCGGCGCGACGGCGAACAGGCCGGCCGTCATCTCGCCGTTGTCGCATGCAAGGCCGGACTGGTAGCATGCCAGCCATGAAATCCCCTCTCGTTCCCGCGATCGTCGCGCTCCTGCTGCTGGCCGCCTGCGCCTCTGACCCATCCATGCAATCCAACAGCGCCAAGGCCGACTATGAGAGAGCCAAACGGCTGATGGCCAAGGGAGAATACGGCGTTGTCAACATGGAACTGGAACATTTCAGCGCCAACCATCCCTACAGCAACTACACCATCCAGGCCGAACTGCTCCGCATCTTCGCCGCCTACAAATCCGGGGAGTTCGTACTCTCCGAAACCCTGGCCGATGAATTCCTGCGGCGTCATCCACGCCATCCGAACGCCGATTACGCCCAATACATGCTGGGCATGAGCCATCTGCGGGAGTCCTCGCCGTCAGAAAAAGATCAGTCGCAAACCTTGGCCGCCATCGCGAGCTTTCGCACCCTGCTGGAGAAATATCCCGAAAGCGCCTATGCGAAGGATGCGGCCCGACGACTGCAACACCTCTACAACCGACTGGGCGCACACGAGCTGAATGTCGGCAAGTTCTATTTCGACCGCGAGCGTTATGTGGCCGCAGCCAACCGTTTTCAGGTGGTGGTGGAACAATACCAGACCACCCCCGCCATTGAGGAGGCGCTGTATTACCTCGCCGCATCGTGGGACAAGCTGGGCGTGACCGACGATGCGCGCAATGCCGCGCTGCTGCTTCGCCACAACTATCCCAAGAGCGAATGGAGCCGCAAGGCCGCGCGCTTTGTTCGCTAAACGAACCACACATTTTGCCCTCGCACTGGCTGGCTGCGCATGGCTGGCTGCTTGCAACGGCGCCGACAAGGCTGCCATCAGCGCCGTGCTGGACGCCCGCGACGCGGCCATCAGCCAACGTGACATCGCCGCCTACTCGGCGCTGATTGACCCGCAATACCAGGATCGCGGGCGCGCCAAGGTGGACATGGTCGCGCAGATGATTCACCTCTTCGACCGCTTCGACCGGATGGACATGCACTCGTTCGACCGCACCATCCGCATCGTCGACGACGACCACGCCCAATGCATCCAGTCCTACCGGTTGCGCGTCCATGCGGATGGCCAGTGGCGAACCATGACCAACCGCGAGGAACTGACGCTGACCCATACCGCCGCCGGCTGGAAAATCAGCGGCGGCCTTTGACTGCCGGGAAGCCTGTCTGCTGTTTCCGAACACCCCCTTTCAGAATCGCCAGGCAAGCGAAGCCGCGATCACGTGCGCCTGCCCCTTGTAACTGCCGTTCTTGACCGATTCCGGCGCGCCCGCGGGTGTGGCAGGCGAAGCCGTTTGATTGCGATTCTTGAAATACACAAAGGCATAGGCCAGATCGATCGTCGCCCCCGGACTGAAGTCATAACCATAGCCAATGGTGAACAGCTGGCGGTCGTTGCCCGGAATGGCCGGGGTGAAATACGTGTCGTTGATGGGCGTGGGGTCGAACACATAGCCGAAGCGAGCGCGCATGTTCGGTGCGTAGCGCCATTCCACGCCGGCGCGGAACGCCACGGTCGCCTTCCATTGCTCGGGCAGATGTGTATAACCCAACACCGGCGCACCGGCATTTTGCTGTAACTGCTTCACGGCACTGCTGTAGGCCGCGCTGGCATAATGCACATCGATGGCATCGAACGTCTTCCAGTTCACCCAGTCCACATCCGCGCTCAGGGTCCAGGCCTCGTTCGGCTGCCATGCCAGGCCAACATTCACCTGATCGGGCAATGTGATGGATGTCGAGCCAAGGCTGGCAATGCCTCCCGCAGCCTTCAAAATAGCCGTACCGTCAATCTTCACCTTGATACGGCTGCGATAGGTCACGCCGAGGCTGAAACCGTCCTGCCGGAACAGCAACGACGCCGAACCGCCCCAGCCATCACCGTTGCCGGACAGATCCTGCAAGGTATTGTTCAGATCCACGGTGAACATATTGGCATATTGGACACCGCCAGCCACGGACAGCTGCTCGGTCAGACGATAGACGATGCTGGGATTCACCAGCACCATTTTGATCTGCGACAAGGTCGCCTTGCTGGCAAACGGCGCGGTGAGCGGCCAGTCAGTCTTCAACCCGAAGGGCGAATTGACGCTGATGGCCGTGCCGAAACCAGAACCCGGATCCTTCCAGGTCGCATAGACATGCGGCAGAAAGAATGTTTCGCTGGATGATTTCACCGCAGTCGGATATTTCGGATTCGCCGTATTGGCAACAAAATCCGTCGCGGGCACGATGATCGCATCGCCACCCGCCATCACCTGAACACCGGGCATGAATGCCACCCCCGCCGGATTGTGCCAGGCGGCCGAGGCATCGTCCGCCACGGCCGTGAATGCCGATCCCATGCCGGCCGAACGCGCCGCCATTTCACCAATCATGAAACCGCCGGCCCATGCCATGCCGATGCCGGACATCCCCGCCAGTGCCACACCGCCGGCCAACCAGAGATTGAATCGTCGCATCATTGCACGCCTCCTCCACGACATGATAACCCAGCCTAGACAATGTTTTGCCAAACAGGCAAGGAAAACTTCAGAATCGCAGCAACCACCGCACCAGCCAGCGCATGCGCGACGAAAACAGCGCCTCCTCGTAAAATGTTCCCGCCACCCGCTTGTTCGCCTCGCCCAGGGTGGGATAGGGCGCAATCATCGCAGCCATGTCGCCAATCTTCATGCGCCGGCTCACAGCCAGAATCCACGGCTGAATCAGTTCGCCGGCATGCAGCCCGGCGATGCTCGCGCCCAACACTCGCCCCCGCCTGCCAACCACCACCTTGATGCGCCCTTCCGTGCGCCGCTCGGCCTGCGCACGGTCGTTGTCCGCAAACGACCAGCGCAATATACGCACCGGCCTGCCCGCACGCCCGGCATCGGCCTCGCTCATGCCCACATGCGCCAGCTCCGGATCGGTGTAGATCACCCACGGCACGGCCGAATAATCCACCCGCGCCGGCATGCGGAACAGCATGTTGCGAATCACGATGCCGGCCTGATACGCCGCCATGTGCGTGAACGGATACGGCCCGGCCACATCGCCGATGGCGAACACGCGCCGGTTCGTCGTCCGCAACCGCGCATCCACCTCCACGCCGCGCGGGCCATGCCGCACGCCCGCCGCATCCAGATTCAGGCCGTCCACATTGGCGCGGCGTCCCGTGGCCACCAACAGGTGCGTGCCGTCCAGCCGCCGTTCCTGGCCGGCGATGCGCGCATGGATCCGCACGCCCGACCCGCCTCCCGCATCGCAGCGCTCCACACGCATCACCTCCGCCCCCTCGTGCAGCGCAATGCCTTCTCCGCGCAGCCGCTCCACCACCACAGCGGCCAGTTCCGCGTCATCGCGGGGCAGCATCCTCCCCGCCTCCAGCACGACGACCTCTGCCCCCAACCGCCGGTGCGCCTGCGCCATTTCCAGCCCGATGGGGCCGCCGCCGATCACCAGCAATCGCCCGACCGGATCGACATGGCCGAAGAGGTTCTCATTGGTGAAATACGGCACATCCGCCAGCCCCGGAATCGGCGGCACGAACGGAGAAGAGCCGGTGGCCAACACAAAGAACCGCGCGTGAATCCGAACATCGCCCGCGCACACGGTGCGTTCATCCTCAAATCTTCCCGCGGCGCGAATCACCCGCACGCCCAGCGACTCGAACCGTTCCTGCGAATCATTCGGCGCAATCGCGGCCTGCACCTCCCGCACATGGCGATGCACCGCCGCCCAGTCCGTTTCCGGCGCGGCCGCGCGAATGCCAAAACGGGACGCATCCCGAACCGACCGCGCGTGCCCGGCCGCCGCAATCAGCGCCTTGGACGGCACGCAGCCCGTGTTCAGGCAATCCCCGCCCATCTCGCCCTTCTCGACCAGCGCCACCTTCGCGCCCAGTCGCGACGCCACCGCAGCCAGCGTCAACCCTCCCGATCCCGCGCCGATCACGCATACATCCACCGTCAACCGATGGCTCACGCCCCGCCTCCATCCGGCACGCGCTTCACGCGTTTCCAGAGCACGGGCAACAGCGCCAGAACACCCATGCCGACCAGCGCGCCCAGCATTTGCGGCGTCATCACCGAGGCCATCGAAAATGTCTCGCCACGGTCGAACACGCCACCCAGCCCGGCCCCGGCCAGGGCGTAAACCAGTGCGCCGGGCATGATGCCGAAGAACGTGGCGACCAGATACACGCGCAGCGGCACCCCCAGCAGCGCCGGCACAAGATTCACCAAAAAAAATGGAAACAGCGGAATCAGCCGCAGCGCCAGCATGTAGCTCATCGCATGGCCCCGGAAGCCCTCGCGCATTCGCGTCATCGCCGGTCCGGCCTTCGCGGCCAACATCTCGCCCAACGAGGTGCGCGCGGCCAGAAACAGCGCCGTCGCCCCCAGTGTGGCGCCTGCCACGGCCAGCAGTGCGCCTTCCACCGCACCATAGAGAAATCCGCCGGTCAGGGTCATCACCGCGCCGCCGGGCAACGACAACGCCACCACCAGCACATACAGCGCCACATAACCCGCCCGCGCCAGCACCGGGTGGGCGTCCACCAACATCAACAGCGCCAGACGGTGTTGCCGCAGCGACTCGAAGCTCAGCCACTGATCGCCGCCCAACGCAAAGAACGCCGCCAACCCCGCAGCCAGCAACAGCAACGGCCACCCGCGGCGGGCTGCGTCGCGCGCCGAAGCCGCCATGTGTCCGTTTCGTTCGTTCATGCAACCATCCTGCCTTGCCGGGCGCGGCGGCACGCGCCGCACCCGGATTCTGGCACAATGGTCTGCGACCGTACGGATTTGATTACAGCGAAGAATCCCCGCTCAAGCCGCCAGGCGCATCTCCAGCTCGGCCACCAGCGTTTCCGACTCGCCGGCGATGCGGAAGACATAGGGCCAGAAACAGGCTTCGCGCACGAAATAGCATGAAACCCCATCGTGCCGCACCAGCAGGCCGCCGGCGACCTCCCGCACATCCACCCGTCGTACCGCACCGAACGCGTTCGCAATCTGTCTTGCCCGTTGCATCCGCATGGCCGCCTCCTTTCGATGACGCTGTATGTTTCTGTATCGGCGAAGGCGCCGTCGGGTTGAGGCGACGGAAGAAGCGAACGTTCAGCGACGGGCGGCGGAGGGCGAAGCATCTTTGGCATGCGGGCGAGCACCGGTCTCCCGAACCAGCCGCAGCGTCACCGGCTGTTTCTCCGGCAGCGTCACGATCATGGACGCAGCGCCCGATTTCCAGTCGCAGATGATGGGACCCAGCCAAACCTCGCCGGTGTTGATGCCAATGCCGCCCTTCTTCAGCGGCTCATACGTGGACAGGAACCGAAGCGGCGGTTGCCGCGCGGGCAGATTCACCAGCACCGTCCCATCCGGATAGAAACGCAGACTGGCCGGGCCGTCCGCCTGCCGCCACACCCCGGCCAGTTCGGCGCGCTCCGCGGCCGGCATCTCCGGTGTTTGCTGCTGCAAACATCCGCCCATCGCAAGCGCCAGAGCCAACAATCCCGCCCGGCGCGCACCCCGCAAGCGACTCACTCCAGCGCCTCCAACCGCGCCACGGCGCGCTCCACCTCGCTCAAACGGGCGCGCAAATCATCCAGCTCCGCCTCGGCCTTGCCGACCACATGGGCCGGCGCATGCGCGCGATATTGCGGGTTGGCGAGCCGGCCTTCGAGTCTGGCGATATCCTTTTCGAGCCTGACACGATTCTTGCCCAACCGCGCCAGCTCGGCGGCCACATCC
>CAYVBG010000012.1:0-16936 GCA_964449205.1 uncultured Zetaproteobacteria bacterium
GTGCATCCGCATCCACCTGTCGGGCGCGCCGCCATATTTCCGCCACACGCGCCAGGGCCTCCGTCTGACCCGCGCGCGGCGCGGCATTCGAGAAGTCATAGCGCACGAGCAAGCGGTGCAAGGTATCGTTCCAGCGATGCCACCATCCATTGGCGTCCTGCACGCCAGCGTCCTCCCAACGCCGCACACCGTCAATACCCGGCGCGATGCCGCGCGCCCGCGCCAACCAGCCGGAAAATGCCAGCCCCTGCGCCGTCAGCACGCCGTCGTGCGCCTCAAGCGTAATGCTCGCCGGCGGATGCAACATGGCCCTGGCCGCCTCCAGAATGGCCGCATCGTCCGGCGGCGCGGGCTTCGCGGGTGGAGAGGAGCGCAAGCCCGCGTCATCGTATCCGATCAGGTATGGCAAGCCCGCCGCGGCCTTGCGCGCGCGGCGCTTCCAGGCCGGCGACGCCACGCCCTCCGCCTTCAGCCGCAAGGCGTCACTCACCGACAGTCGCACCCCGCCCGGCGGTTTCAGCGCCTTGCGCGCCAGCCGGAGCAGCCGACGCGGATCATCCAGCACCGTCACCCCTTGGTCGTCGTACCCGGCCAGCTCATCCACCTTGCCCGCCGCGCGGCGCGCCCGCCGCAGCCAGTCCCGGCGCGCCCGGCCCGACACATGAAGCACAAACCGCCGGCCCACGCGCTCCAACCGCAGCCGCACCCCCTCGGGCGGTTGCAACATCCCGCGCAGGCGATGCATCAGTTCTCTGGCCGGATCCACTACTTCCAGCGAGGATGCATCCACATCCCGCACGCCCGCCAAGGCGCCGGCCAGCAAACGCGCCCGCCCCACCCATTCCGGCAAGGCCCGGCCGGACAGTTTCAGCACCCCGTCTTCGATGGTCAGCGTCACGCCAGCGGGCGGATGCAGGGCGCGCCTTGCCCGACGCAGCACAAACGCTGGCCGCAAGGATTGAAACGGTGTCCACCGCATGCGCACGTCTTCGGAAGTGATGCCCGCCCTCTCCAGCAAGACCATCGGATCATCCGCCAGCGGATCACGCATGCCTTGCAGCGTGTATGGCGGCCCCGATTTCGAGGCATGGGTCACCACCACGCCCGGCATGGCGTCCACGCGCTGGAGAAGATCCCGCCACTGCCGGCGTTGATACCAGGCATGGCCCGCCCACGCCAACAGCAGCGCCGCCATCACAATCAGCGCGCCCGCGGCCTTGGCCGGCGAGCCTCCGCTCGCTTCGGCCGGGCCGGAATCCTGTTCGAGCAGTTCATGGAGCATGTCCTCCAGCCCGGACATCGCGGATGCATCGCCGTCGAAGGCATCCAGCTCCTCCCCCCAGCGCCGGCGCACCTGCTCCACGCATGCCTGCATGCGTTCGGCCATCCACTCAGGCACGGCGCCCCGGCATTCCAGCGCCAACAGCACCTCCGGGCCGCTGGCCAGCCAGATATCCGTCTCGCCCATGCGCAAACGCTCGATCTCCTCGCCCGGCGCCGCGCCAAAGGAATCACGCGCAAAATCGCGAATGGCGGTCAGCATGCCGGAAATCACGTCGGCATCGACGGAGCTCTCCACATCGCGCGAGGCATGGGCCAGCAACAATCCGCTCTCGCGATGGATCAGGAACACCTGCTCCACGCGCCAGCGCAGTGTGTTCAGCATCACGATTTCCGCATACGGGCGTCCGGTGCGCCAGGCATCCAGCCGCCACTTCAACCCGCGCGCGGAAAAGGCGTGCTCCAGTGTCTGGTTCAGGGACTGCATCATCGCCTGAATGGCGTGACGGATGGACTTGCGGATGGATGGCCCCAGTACAGGCGCCAGCGCCTCCGACAAACGGTCGGGACTGCGTTCGGCCGCATGTTTCAGCGTGGCCTCCAGCACCGGCGCCATGGCATGCGTCAAATCCCGACTCTCGCCGCCCGCCTGGCGCATGGCGTCCGGCAGATGCTCCGCGACCAGGCGCGTGCGCGCGCGGCGAGATGCAAGCCATGCTTCAAGGCCGGACACCCGCCCATCAAGGGGCGCGACGATGATCTCGCGCAGCTGTTCCAGTCCGCTGCGCTGGACGTCCGCCTCCGCCGCGGAGGCGTCGCCGTTCACATCCGCATGTTCGGGCTCGGACACGCTCGACGGCTCACGCCTTGCCGTCATCTCCGTCAGCCAGCGTAAAGTCTCCGTTCAGCCGCATGGCCATTTCGGTGAACAGCTCGGCCAGCATCTGGCGGTCGGCCTTGTCGTCGCGCAAGTGCGAGGATTCCTCGCCCAGCGCGGCCAGCATTTCCTCGCGCGCGCGGGTCAGGGCGTCCTGCAACTTGCGCGATTGCTCCAGCATCGCCTCGCGCAGTTCGCGCTGACCCTTGCTCCAGCGTTCGTTCAGTTGCGTCCGCTTCTTCTCCGCATGTTCCTGCGCTTTCTCCAGGTCGCGCGCCAGTTTCCTCGTCTCGGTCTCCCGTTCCTCGGCCTCGGCGGTCAATGCCTCGCGCAAGTCGGCGGTTTCCTGACGGATGAATGTTTCCAGCGCATCCAGCCGGGCGCTGGTTTCCTCGCGCAAGGCGGCAGCCTCCTTCCGCAGCTGCGCCTCCAGCGCCGCAAACCGCTTTTCGTAGTCGCGCATCTGCGCGCCGAAAATAATGTCGCGGATCTTGTCCACATTGCCGGATTCCATCACCTCCGATGCACCCTGCGCTTGCTTCTTTCCGCTCACTTCATCCTCCTTGGCCACACGCGCATGCGCGTGGATTGTATGTCCCCGCCCCCGCAACCATGGTGACAATCCTCACACGCCGGCCTTCACCGTCGCGCCAGCCACACCATCAGCCACCCCGCGCCCACGGCCAGGATGCCCAGCCATCGCAGAACGGCCGGCGGCAGTTCCGGCAACTGCCGCAAAAAGGCGATCATCCGCTCCGGAAACAGCGCCCAGACCGCGCCCTCCAGCACCAGCACCAGCCCCAGCGCGACCCACAGATCTCTCATCGCGCAATCGGCGCGCCGCTACCGACCGGCGTGCTCGAAAAACCGGAAAAACTCGGAGTCCGGCGTGATGACCAGCCGATCACCCGGGCGCACCGAATCCCGATAGGCCTGAAGCGAACGCACGAAGGCGTAGAACGACTTGTCCTTGCCGTAGGCGCGGGCGTAGATCATCGCCGCCTTCGCATCGGCCTTGCCGCGAATGATTTCGCTCTGCTTGTAGGCATCCGCCACCAGGATCTTGCGCTCCTTGTCCGCCTGGGCGCGAATCTCGCGCGCCGCCTCCTCGCCCTCGGAGCGATATTGCTTGGCAATACGCTGGCGCTCGGCCTTCATGCGCTCGAACACCGCATCGCTGTTTTCCTGCGGCAGGTCGGCGCGCTTGATGCGCACATCGGCGACGCGGATACCCAGATCGCGCACGTTGGCATCCGCCTTTTGCGTGATGTCGTGCATCAGTTTGGCGCGAAGCGTCGCATCCTCGCCGCCGGAAACGATTTCCAGCAGCGTGTGCTTGCCCAGCACATCGCGAATCTTGCTGCGAATCACATCCTCCATGCGGGCGGCCACGCCGTTTTCGGTGCGCGCCACCTGATAGACCTTCAGCGGATTCACAATGCGCCAGCGGGTGTAGGCGTCCACCAGGATGGTTTTCTTGTCCTTGGTGATGACCTCGTTCGGCGGCGCGTCCTGCACCAGCAGGCGGCGGTCGAAATGGGTGACGCTCTGCCACGGCATCTTGAAGTGCAGCCCGGCCTCCTTGATCACGCGCTGCGGCTTGCCGAATTGCAACACCAGCGCCATCTCGCGCTGATCGACAATGAACGCGCTCATGTTCAGCGCAACCGCGGCCGCCACCAGCAATCCCAGTCCGAATGTCTGCTTCGCGCCCATCACTTCACCTCCACCTTGCCACGCGCATCCAGCGGCAGGTATGGCAACACCCTGCCGGCCACGGACTTGCTCACAATCACCTTGTCCACACGCGCCAGCACATCCTGCATCGTCTCCAGATACAGGCGCTTGCGCGTGACATCCGGCGCGGCGCGATAGGCTTTGAGCAGGCTCAGGAACCGCTGCGCCTGGCCTTCGGCCCGGTCCACCTTCTCGGCCGCGTAGGCCTCGGCATCCAGCACCATCTTCTTGGCTTCGCCGCGCGCGGTCGGCACGACCTCGTTGGCGTAGGCCTGCGCCTCGTTCTTGGCGCGCTCGCGATCCTCGCGGGCGCTGGCCACGTCCTTGAACTCCTTGATGACCCGGGCCGGCGGCTGCACGTTTTGCAGCTTCACGGTGGTGACCGACACACCGGCGTTGTAGGCGTCCAGAATCGTCTGGATGAGCTTCTGCACCTCGATTTCGACCACCGCCTTCTTGGTGGTCAACACATCGTCGATCATCGTGCGCCCGATCACTTCACGAATGGCCGACTCGGCCGCGTCGCGCACAGCTTTGGTAATGTGCGCGACATGGAACAAATAGTCCGCCGCGTCCTTCACCTTGTATTGCACGATGAACGAAGCGTCCACGATATTCTCGTCCTTGGTCAGCATCAACGATTCCTGGGGAATCTCGCGCGCCCGACCGCCGGGCATCGAGCGAAAACCGACCTCCAGCCGCTGCACGCGCGTCACCGGCACTTTTTCCACCTGTTCCACCGGATACGGCAGATGCCAATGCAGGCCCGGCCCGGCGGTGGAGGCCAACTGGCCGAAGCGGAGAATCACCGCCTCCTCGTCTGCCGCCACCACGTAGATGCCGGACGCCACCCACAAGGTCAGCAACACACCCACGACGCCGCCGAGTATCCCCTTGCCCGGCCCGCCCTCGCCGCCGCGCCCGCCGAACATGCCGGAGAATCGCTCCTGCATGCGGCGAATCACCTCGTCCAGATCCGGCGGTTGCTGGCCGGGCCGATTTCCCCACGGGTTGTTGCCTTGCGGATTCTGGTCGCTCCAGGGCATTCCGACACCTCCATTGATTCTCGTCCGGCACGGTTGGCCGCGCCGGGCAGGCGAGTGTAGCAGCATGAAGCCACGATGCACGCATCGGCGCCATGCTTTCCCCGCCTGCGCCATCGGCCTACCATGCGGCCATGCCTGTTCTGTTTCGTTGGCTGTTTCTGGGGTGTCTGGCGCGGATCGCCATGACACTGGTCGCGCTGCTGGCCATCTTCCTCATCGCCGAATCCTTCGACAAGGCGCGCTATCTCGGTCATGGCCTGACCACCGGCCTGATGCTGGAATACCTGGTGCTGAAAGTGCCTTTCATGGTGGCAGGCTTCATGCCGGTCATCGTGCTGCTGGCGGCCAGCCTGTTCGTTTCCGATCTCGCCCGTCATCACGAAATCGTGGCCCTGCGCGCGGCGGGACTGGGCATCAACAAGGTCGCGCTGCCGCTTCTGGCCGTGGCCACGCTGGCGGCCGGCCTGAACTTCGTCACCGGCGAATGGATCGCACCGGCGACCAACCAACGCCTTGATGACATCGAGCGCGTCCACATCCACCATCGACCGGACACCCACCACGGCGTGCAATGGCTGCGGGACGGGCGCCGGTTTTTCCGGCTGGCGCCGCTGGGCCGTGCAAACGGACGGGCGCAGTTCCGGCTCATCATGCTGGAAACCGACGAGCAGGGGCATTGGGTCCGCCGCGTGGACGCCGCGCGCGCCACCTACACAGGCGGCGCATGGCATCTGCGTCGTGTGCATGTAAGCCGCCCCGCGCCGGAAGGCATGCGTTTGAACACGCTGCCGGAGCTGACGCTGCGCTCCGACGCGGGGCCGGACGCCATCGACCCGCCCAGCCCCCGACACATGCGACTGTTTGAGCTGCTGCGCTACGCCCGGCAACTGGACGAAGCAGGCCTGGATTCGGCCCGCTACCGGTTTTCGGCCCAGCGCAAGCTGGCCACGCCGGCGCTTTGCCTGATCATGGCGCTGCTCGCGGCCTCGCTGTGCATGCATGCCGGCAGTCGCTCGGGCCGGATTTCATGGGGCGTGGCTGCCGCCATTGCCTTGGGGCTGGGTTCCTACGTGGTGGATTCCGCGATGCAGATTGCGGCCGGCGCGGCCTGGCTGCCTCCGGAGTTCGCGGCTTGGCTGCCGGACCTGGTCGCGGCCGGATTCACCGGCTTTCTGCTGCTGCATCAGGAAGGCTACTGAGCCCCGCCGGGTCGTCTCACGCCTCCGCGTCCGCCTCCGCGGCAGCCAGCATGGCCCGAAATGATTCGTGCATGGCCGGATTGCCCGCCAACACCTCTCCGCGCTTCAGGTCCACCGGCCCGCCGTCCAGCCGGGTGACCATGCCCCCCGCCTCCTGCACCAGCAAGATGCCGGCCGCGATGTCCCACGGCCCCAGCCCGGCTTCCCAGTAGGCGTCCAGGCGGCCGGCGGCCACCCAGGCCAGATCCAGCGCCGCCGATCCCGCCCGGCGCAGATCGCTGGCCCGGGCCAGACACGCCTCCAGCCGGGCCCGAAACAGGGGCAACTGCGCCTTGCGGCGGCGCGGCGGCAACCCGGTGGCAAACACCGCGTCTGCCGCATCCACGCACGCACTCACCCGCAAGCGCCGCCGGTTCAGGAACGCGCCGTCGCCGCTTTTGGCCTCGAAGGTCTCGTTGCGCAACGGATCATGCACCACGGCCAGCAGCGGCTTGCCGTGCTTCCAGGCGGCGATGGACACCGCAAAATGCGGGTTGCCGTGCATGTAGTTGGCGGTGCCATCCAGCGGATCGACATACCATTGCACCGGCGCATCGGGGTTGCGTCCGCCGGTTTCCTCGGCGACGATGCCGTGGTCGGGATAGTGCCGGACGATTTCGCGGACAATCAGCGCCTCGGCCTTGCGATCGGCCTCGGTCACATAATCGCGATCGGCCTTCTCCTGTTTCTTCAAGCGATCCAGATCATCCAGCATCCGCACCAGCGCATCTCCCGCGCGCCGGGCCGCGCGCACCGCCACATACAGCACCTTGCTCCTCCTTGGGGTGTCCCCGGTCCGAGCCGGAGGCCGGATACTATCAAACCCGGCAACTTATGCGACGCCGCGCCTTGCGCGCCGGCAACCGGTCGCTATCCTGCAAGTCTTGCAGGGAGGGTGCATGAGGAACTGGCTGTTGCAATCCTGGGAGCGCGCGGGCCTTTCGGTCGACAAGATCACCACCATCCGCGCCCAGCGCATGCAAATCCTCATCCGCGTCACGCTGGCTTTGCTGGTTCCGATCTATCTGGCGCTGCACTCGCCGGTCTTTGTGGCCCGCTGGCCGATGTGGCTCACCATCGCGG
This sequence comes from uncultured Zetaproteobacteria bacterium, assembly GCA_964449205.1. GTDB lineage: Bacteria > Pseudomonadota > Zetaproteobacteria > Mariprofundales > Mariprofundaceae > JALVTX01. The sequence goes on from CAYVBG010000012.1 coordinate 7,263, forward strand.
GGGCGTACATCGCGGTAAACCTCGCCGCGCTGGCCTGGCTGCGCGCCACGCCGTGGTCCATGCCTCGCCTGCTGCTTCTGCCGTTGATCGACACCGCCGTCGCGGGGCTGGCGATGTGGGTGGACGGCGGCCATGCCAGCCCTGTCCATCTGGCGTTCTACCTGATCATTCTCAGCAACGCGATGTTCTACGGCAATGCGATGCTGCTCTACACCCAGGCGCTGGCCTTTCTGGCCACCGGCGTGGTCTGCGTGCTGTCGTTCAACGATCCGCGCCTGACGCTGGACTGGCCCTGGCTGGCGCTGCAAATGGCCGCGCTGGCGCTCGTTCCCGCCTATGCCTACGGCCTCGGACGCCAACTGGAAATCGCCCGGGCAGCCCGCGCCCTGGCTGAAACGGAATCTGTCTCGCTGCTGGACGGCATGCCTGTTCCGGCCTTCGTTTACGCTTCGGACGATCAGGGCGAGCCACGCATCCTGCACGCCAATCCAGCCGTCCATGCCATCGGAGACTGGTCGCCACGCACCCTGGCCGGCCGATTCGTGGACGCAGTCGCAACCCCCGAGGATGGTGCGGAAATGCGCGCCCAATGCCTCCGGGGCCTGAACCATGCGCAGGGACTGGCGCTCCGCTTCCTCATCCGCGGTCGCGACGCGCAGGGCGGGCAACGCCGCCTCCAGTGCCAGGTCATGCCCGTCCACTGGCAGGGACGGGAAGCGGGGCTGTGCCTGATGACGGACGTGACCGAATCCGACCGGTTTCACGAACAGCTGGACGAAGCCCACCGCGCCGGATACATCTCCTCGCTGGTCGCGGGCCTGACACACGACTTCCGCAACATCCTGACCCACATCATCGGCAACGCCGAAGTGCTGCGCCTGGAATGCGACGAACGCCTTCAATCCCATCTGGATGTCATCATCGAGGCCTCCGAGCGTGGCGCGGACATGATCACCCGTCTGCTGGAGCTCTCGCATCCGCGCACAAAACCGCCCACACGCTTCCGCCTCCAGGACACGCTGCCCGCCACCGTGAATCTGGCGCGCGTCAAGTTGCCCGCCCATATCAGCCTCGCTTGCGATCTGGCCGACGAAACACCGCCCGTGCTCGGACAACCCGCCCAGATCGACCAGATCATCCTCAACCTGGTGGAAAACGCCGCCCAAGCCATCGGCGACGGCGAGGGCGATATCGTCATCAAGGTCGAGCCGGGCGATGCGCACCCGCTGGAGAACACGAACACGCCGGCCATCCGCATCGCCGTGCGCGACACCGGATGCGGCATTCCCGCCGAAGACCTGCCACACATCTTCCGTCCATTCTGGACCTCGCGCGCCGACAGCGGTGGCTCCGGGTTGGGCATGGCCATGGTCAAACGCATCACCGAATGGCATCACGGCAAGGTGGAGGTGGACTCCACCCCCGGCGAGGGAACCACGATCGTCATCTGGCTGCCCGCCGCGCATACCCTGGCCGATGCGCCAGCCCGCACGGAACCAACGCCCGCGCGACCGGCACCGGCCAGTCTGCGACCCTGGCATATCCTGCTGGTGGACGACGACCAGGAGGTGCGACGCGTATACGCTTCCATGCTACGCCGCATGGGACATCATCTGTTGGCCGCCGCCAATGGTCGAGAGGGGGCCGAGGCGTTTCGCGCCCACGCGGACGAGATCGACCTCGTGATTACCGACTACCGCATGCCGGAGATGAACGGCCTGGACATGATCCGGGCCATTCGCGATACCAACACCGACACCCCCATCCTGATGGTCACCGGCTATGGCGAGGACGTGGACATCCGCGAATGCGTGCGGTTGCACGCCCATGTGCTGCACAAACCGGTGTCATTTCAGAAACTGGCCGCCGAGATCGGCGCCATCCAGATGGATCGCAACGCCGACTCCTGACGGGCTGTCAGATCACCCGATCGTTGCCGCCATCCACGGGAATCTGCGCGCCGGTAACAGGCGCGAACAGCGGGCCGCATACCGCCGCCGCCAATTCAGCCACCTGCCGCGCGCTCACTTCCACGCCCAACAGATTCCTGCGCTTGTAGGCCGCCACGCTCATGCCGTAGCTGGCGGCGCGCGCCGCCAGCGTCTCCTCCGTCCAGATGCCGGTGTCATACACACAATCGGGATGCAGCATGTTCACGCGCACGCCATCCGCGGCCATCTCCAACGCCGCCACGCGGCCCAGCTGCGTCAGCCCCGCCTTGGCGCAGGAATACGCCGCCGCGCCCGGCCCCGGAGCCGGCACATTGCGCGAGGCCACGATCACCACGGCCGGGTCAAACCCCAGCCGCAACAACGGCGCCGCCTCGCGCAACAGGCGCAGATGCGCGGTGAGATTCACATCCAGGCTCCTCGCCCACGCGTCATCGTCCATGTCCGCGATACGCCGGCTGGCCGGAAACACGCCGGCATTGGCCACCACGATATCCAGCCCGCCAAAGCGTCGCACACATGAGGCCACCGCTGCCTTCAACGCCGCCGGGTCGGTCACGTCGCAACAAACACCCAAGGCATCGGGCGCACCGAACAGTCCTTCCACCGCCGGATTCACGTCCAGCGCCGCCACGGCCGCGCCCTGCTCGCGCAGCACTTCGGCGCAGGCCCGTCCAATGCCGCTGGCCGCGCCGGTCACCAGCGCGATCTTGCCGCGATGCACGGGCCGCATCCCGCCACGCCCCAGCTTGGCCTGCTCCAATTCCCAGTATTCGACATCAAAGAGTTCCCGCGCGCCCACTGGCCGCCAGCCGCCCATCGCCTCCGCCCGACGCACCGCCGGCAGGGTGTGGGCGACAATGTCGTCAATGATATCCGCTTCGCGCGCCGACGCGCCCAGCGCCACCACGCCGCGCCGGCGCCAAATCGTCCACCTCGGCGCGGCATCCAGCTCCGCCAGACCGGGCCGCGCAAATCGTGCGAAGCGCGTATGCCGGTCTTCCGCAAACGCGGCCACCGCCGCATCCGCCTCCCTGCCATCCCATATCATTGGCGCATGCCCGATGCGAATCACATGGTCGGGGGTCAGCGTTCCTCGCTGCGCGGCCTCCCGCAACGCCGCATCGACAGAGCATTCCACCGCCTCCGCATCATCGCGCCAGCGCGCAATCACCGGCATGCCCCGCTCCCGACCGACGGCGCGCCTGAGCGAGGCCAGCGCCAGCAAATCCTCCCGTTCCGCTTGTCCGCCGGCGGGTTTCGGGGTGCCGGAAGGCGCGACCGGCGCGGCAGCTTCCAGCGCGGCCTCGGCCTCGCTCACCAACCCGATCATCCGTTCATAACTCTCGCGCGCCGTGCCGCCAAAGGTAAACACCCCATGATGCATCAGCACCATGCCTTCCAGTCCGGCCCAATCGACATCCCGCGCCAGCGCGCGCACGGTCTTCGCCAGATCGAACCCCGGCATCACCCAAGGCACGATCAACACCCTCCCGCCATACAGATCGCGCATGCGCGCCTCGCCATCCGGGGTATTGGAAAGCGTAACCACCGCATCGGCATGGGTGTGATCCACCCACGGCATCGGAATCAACGCATGCAGTATCGCCTCGACGGACGGATTCGGCGCATCCGGCGCCAGCATCGCCGCCCGCTGGGCGCGCACCATCTCCGTATCGGACAACCGATCCCGCTCCGCCATCGCCAGCAGCGCTTCCATGCGCACGGGCGCGAACCCCTCGGGGCCAATGCTGGCCAGATCGTGTCCGCTGCCCTTGACCAGCAACACCTCGACCTCGCACCCGAGCGCATCCGGAACCCGTGTCTTCACCGAGGTGTTGCCGCCACCATGCAGCACCAGCGAAGGCTCCGCGCCCAACAGCCGCGAGCTGTACACCCGCAAGGCCAGCGCATCGGCGCAAACGGCCGCCTCGGCCTCATTCCACCGGCTTTGCATCCGCCCCCTCCATCTCCGGCAACAAACTGTCCACAAACGCTTCGGCGTCGAACGGCGCCAGATCCTCCAGCGCCTCGCCCACGCCGACATAGCGGATCGGCAGCCCGAAAGCGTCCGCCAGTTGCAACACCACGCCGCCCTTGGCGGTGCCGTCCAGCTTGGTGACGATGAGGCCCGTCACGCCCGCCACCTCGCGGAACCGTTCCACCTGCGCCACGGCGTTCTGGCCCGTGCCGCCATCCACCACCTGCCAGGACTCGTGCGGCGCGCCGGGCAGCGCCTTGCCGATGACCCGCCGCACCTTGGCCAACTCGTCCATCAACCCCTTGTCCGTCTGCACCCGTCCGGCGGTGTCGATCATCACCACATCATAACCGCGCGCCATGCCGCGCTTGACGGCATCGAATGCCACCGCCGCCGGATCGGCGCCATGATCCTGCCGCACCAGATCCGCGCCCGCCCGTTCGGCCCACACGGCCAGTTGATCGATGGCCGCGGCGCGGAACGTGTCCGCCGCCCCGATCAGCACCTTCTTCCCCTGCGCGCGAAACATCATCGCCAACTTGCCAATGGTCGTCGTCTTGCCCGTGCCGTTGACACCGACCACCAGCAGCACGAACGGCGGCTCTTCCGGCCGGTTGACCGGCGACGTATCGGGAAAGGACGCCAGCATCGCCTCGCGCAACCCTGCCAAGCCCTTGCCGGCCTTGCGCGCCCGCCCGGTCCAGCGCGCCACCGCCCGCGCGCCGCAATCGGCCATGATGAGCGCATCCTCCACATCCATCCATTCGGCGTCCGAAAGGCCATCGCCGCGACGCGGCAGCATCCGCGCCAGTCCCTCCCGACTGCGCGACAACCCTTGTTTCAAACGTGAAAACAACGATGTCATCCCTTCACTCCCGTCGAACATGCCGGCGATGCCGCCGCAGCCAGCCAGACACGGCGCAAGATAGCCGTCCGCGGCCGAGTTGTCCCGCCCGCGGCGCATCGATGTCACCGATACAACTACCGGAGCGAGCGAATCCCGATCACAGCTTCCGCAACGCCAGCGCCAGCGCCTTTGCCGCCTCCGGTGTCCCGCCCGACGCAACCCGCGCCGAGGCGCGGGCATCCAGCGCGCGCGCCGCCCTGTCGGCCTCCCGGCCACCGGCCTCGCGCAACATGGCGGCATTCGCCGCCAGCAAAGCAGCCGAAGCCTGGTCGCAATTCAACTTCCCCTCGGAAACCGCGGCCAGGAAATCCATCACATCCTCGCCCGCATCGTGCAACGCCACATGCTGCTGCATGTCACCAGACATCCCTTCGTCCTTTTGCTTCATGTTCATTGAGCCGCTCTCGTCGGGCTGCATGCTCATCATCCGGTGAATCCGGGCCATTTCCGGCCCGCCCATCGCACGGCGGTTCATCACCGCGGCCGCCTCAATCAAACGCCCCCGTTCGCCCGGGCTCGCACAAGCTGCCTCCACGGCCATCAACGCCGATTGTTTCACCATCACGCGGATGTGATTCAACTGATCCTGCATCGCCGTCTTGCCCTGTTCGTGACCCTGGCACGCGGCCAGCGCCACGCCCGCCGCCACGACGATGTTCATCCATGATTTCATTTCGTTCCTCCTTGATTCAGCAAGGTGCGCATCATGCGCCGGGCCGCCGGCGACGACCAGTCCCGTTCACCGATCATGCGGCCGATGATCTTGCCATCGCGACCGATCAGATAGCTCGTCGGCAACGCGCGCACGCCATAATGCAAGTGCACGTCCGACGCGCCGCCCATCAACACGGGAAAATCCACGCCCTGCTCGCGCAGAAACCGGCGCACCGCGCGCACATCCCCCCGATCCAGATTCACGCCCAGCACCAGCAGCCCGTCATCCCGATGCCGGCGCCACAGCGCGTCGATTTGTGGCATTTCATGCCGGCAGGCCACGCACCATGTCGCCCAGAAATGCAGCAACACCACCCGTCCGCGCGCATCGCGCAGCGAAAACCGCTCCCCTCCGAGTCGAGGCAGCACAAACTCCGGCGCCGGCTTGTGCTCGCGCGGCTGCTGCACGCCGAAGTCCGCCAACGCCTTCGCCGGGACGGCGGATACCGCCGGAGCGGAGCCCGCCCCGGCCAGCATCATCCAGCCGGCCAGCGCCATGCCGACCGCGCGCGGGCGCCCGGGAGTCTGTCGGGCTTGGGGGAATCGTAGCGAGCAGGTGGAGAAGCGAGGCCAAAATATTCGGATTCCGAGGCGCATGGTGAGCGCCATGGAACGAGGAAGCCGGGCATTTTGGGCCGCTGTCGCCGCCGCGCAGTAGATGCCATCCAGGTCCGACAGACTCCTAACGCGCATGCGCCTTCAACCAGACGGCGATTTGCCGCCATTCCTCCTTCGTGGGTTCGGCCACGCCGCGCTCATGCATGCGCATCTTCATCACGCGCAGCATGTGCCGCCAGTGCGGCCAGTCCAGCCGCTTGGGGTGCGGCACCGCATGGCATGTGCCGCACTTGTCCGCAAACAGCCTCGCCCCCGGCGCATCGGCATCCGGCAAATCCATGCCCCATGCCCCCGGCGCCGCCATCGTCATGCCCATCATCCACGCCATCATCGTTTTTCTCATCGCCGTCCTCCTCTCAAAATCCCAGTTCCGCATCCACCGGACTGACCGGATGCGACAGGCTGCGAATGCTCTTGGCGGTCGGAAACTCCATATACCAGGTGAACATCACGCCATACTGATCCTTGAGCTGCACGCCATTCAGTCGCTGATACACCGGCAGTCTGACCGTGAGGTCGAGGATGTGCAGCGGCGCGGGCTGCCATTGCACACCCAGCGTCACCGAGGCCTTGACCCCGCCGTAGTTGCGGGGGTTCCACAGGGGCGTCATGTAAGGCGAGGCGGGATCGCCGTGCGTGGCATGACCCGAAACACCGCTTGCGGCCTCATCCGCCTCACCGCGGATGCGCCCCTTCCATTCAAGGTTGATCTGCGCCTGCCAGAGAAAGTTGTAGCTCAGCTGATTCATCAGGTAAGCATCCAGCTTCCACACATCGCCCAGCCGGTAGTTGCGCGCGTTGTCATACCAGCGGCCGGTGTATAAGCCATCCACGCCCCACCACCAGGGCGAGGAAGACCCCTGATACAGTACGCCCAGTATCGGGTCCACCGTGCCCGAGCCCGGTTGCATGCCATAGGGCAGCAGCTCCCGTTGCCGCACGGCCAGAGGATGCGTTGTGTTGCGTTTGCCGATGGAGCCCGTCGGCAGGCTCGCCCCCAAGAACAGCGACACCTGGCGGGTGGGAATCAGCGGATCGTTGGCATACAGACGATACTTGCTCATCAGCATGGTGTCGGCGAAACCGTGCGACTTCATCGTGTAGCCCGACTGTTTCGTCATCGCTTGCATCATGCTGTTGAACTGCATGCCCATGCGGTTGTCCTGATACATGGCCATGACGCTGGCGAAGAAGTCATCGGAGAACGAATATCCCAGCGCCAGATTGAGCATGCTCATGTTCATGTTTTTCGGCACCGCCATGAACTTGCCGGTGGGTTTGCCCATCATCACCGGCATGCCCAGCAGCGAGGCCCCGTCCACATTGGACGCGCCGGAACGCAGACCGTTCATGCGCATGAACATCGGCTGAATCTTGAAGCGGAACTCGTACGTCTCCGGCACGCCGCCGCCGGGAATGTTCATCGGCATGTTGCCGCCGCACTTGCCGCAACACAGGCCCACCAAGGCATGCGCCATGCCGGGCGACGCCAGCAGCAACACGCCCGCCGCCCACGCCATTCTGATTGTATGTTTCATGTTGTATCCTCCATGGTCGTCTGATGTCCCGCGCGCATCAGGCATGCGCGCGCCGCGCCGCCGGCAAGGCGATCGCGTCAAGCAAATGTCAGGGGAAAATCAGACGCTTCGTGGAGGAGGAGAAAACACCGGACGCCAGCGCGCAGACAACGCCGGCATGCGCGAAACAGGCGCATACGCCGAAGCCCGCGGCAGCACCGCGTTGCTGCCCGACGCCAGATGCGGCGCCAGGAGGTGCGGCAAACCATCCGCATTGTCGTGATGGCCGCAGCATTCGATGCGACAATGCCGCATCGCCTTGGGCATGATGCGCGCGTGCGCCGCATGCCTCATCACCGCTGTCTTGCCCGGCATGGTCGCCATGCCATCCATGCGCATGTGGCACAGCGGGCAATCACCCGCATCCGCCATGCGGACGGAGGCGCATTGCCCGGTCAGGGGCAACGATGTCACCAGCAGCATGACCGGCGCCAGCATCATGGCCATCGTCTTTCGCATAAGCGAGAGTCAAGCATCACGAGTGACGCCGGTCAACCCTCGCCCAACGCATCCTGAAGCGCGTTCAGCATGCCTTCATCGAAGGCCACGAACCAAACGACGCGGATACCGGAATCAGGATGCGTCTTCGTCCATTCGCGCACGGCGCGAACAGCGACGCGGGACGCGTGCACCGGCGGAAACCGGTAAACGCCACAGGAAATGGCCGGAAACGCAATGCTCGCAACAGCATGCCGTGCAGCCAGATCCAGGCTGTTCCGGTAGCAGGAAGCCAACAGCATATCCTCGCCATGGGCGCCATCACGCCACACCGGCCCCACTGTATGAATCACCCATTTGGCGGGCAGCCGGTACCCCTTGGTGATCCTGGCCTCGCCCACGGGGCAGCCGCCCAGCGTCCGGCATTCCGTCAACAGTTCCGGCCCCGCCGCACGATGAATCGCGCCGTCCACCCCGCCCCCGCCCATAAGCGACGTGTTGGCGGCGTTGACGATGGCATCCACGTTCATCCGGGTGATGTCTCCCGGAACCGCTCTCAGTATCGTCATGGCGCTTGCCCTCCGCGGGGATATGTTCATTATAGGCCCTGATGCAAGGAGGCGTCCGATGATGCGAGCAAAATGGTGCACCCTCATTCTGGCTTTGACCCTGGCCCCCGCGTGTCAGGCCGCCCCGCCGGGCAAGAACGCCGGCATGGCCGATACCGAGGTCATCCGCGCCAATGTGCAGCGGCTCTCCCCCCGCCTGCATGTGGACGCCGTGCGCCCGCTCAAGGAGATTCCGGGCTTGTATGAGATTCGTTCCGGGCATCAGGTGTTCTACACAGACGCCAAGGGCGAGCACCTGATCTCCGGCCATATCTTCAACACACGCACACGCAAGGACATCACCGCCGCGCGGCTGGAAGACATCAACCGCGTGGACTGGAACACGCTGCCCCTGAACGACGCCATCGTCTCCGGCGACCTGAAGGGCACGCCCGTTGCCGTGTTCACCGACCCCGAATGCCCGTTCTGCAAGCGGCTGGAACAGGAACTGCTGCATGTGAAGGGGCTGAAGGTGTATACATTCCTGTTCCCCTTGACCCAAATCCACCCGCATGCGCGGGCCAAGGCCGAGGCCATCTGGTGTGCAAAAGACCGGCACCAGGCCATGCTGGACATCATGCTGAACGGCAAATCGGTGCAGGACGTGGGCGCGCGCGCCTGCGCCACACCCATCGACCGCAATCTGGCGTTGGGGGACAAGCTGGGCATCACCGGCACGCCCACCCTCATCGCGCGCGACGGGAGAAAGCACGCCGGCGCCATGAGCGCCGATGAACTGGTGCAATGGGCCGAGCAGGCGCATGCCGACCGCTGACCCTCTTTTGGAGGCAAGCGTGCGCACACAACGGGCTGCGGATGAACTCCGCCCGGTTCACATCGACACCGGTTTCAACCGCTATGCCGAAGGCTCGGCGCTGATTT
>CAYVBG010000013.1:0-5259 GCA_964449205.1 uncultured Zetaproteobacteria bacterium
GAAGAAGGTGGTTGAAGGCAAAGTAAGTGAATTGTTGAATAAAAATAAATTAAACAAACAGCCGTCATCGCGGCCACGGACGGCCTGTGGACGACTTCATCACCCTGTATGTTTATAGGGGATTTCTTGCCGCATTTCCATCCGGAACGCCATATCGCGCTCAACCCACGCGGGCCACCACCCCGCCGCCCAGCAACTCCTCGCCGGCATAGATCGCGGCCACCTGCCCCGGCGCCGTCGGTTTTTGCGGCGACTCGAACTCCAAACGCCACCCGTCCCCGCGCGGCGTCACCCGGCACGGCGCGGGATCGCAGCGATAGCGCAACTTCGCGACCACCGCCTCGCCCGCGCGCGGAGCGCGAATCCAGCCCGCATCGCCCACATCCACCACGCGAATCACCGCATCCTCGGGTCGCGCCACCACCACCCGCGCCGCGTTTCCGTCCAGCGCCACCACATGCCAGGGGCCGCCCGGCAGGTTCAATCCCCGTCGTTGCCCCAGCGTGTAGCGGGCGATGCCCGCATGCCGTCCCAGCACACGGCCCGCCGTATCCACGATCTCGCCGGGGCGAAACCCGGCCTCGGCCTGCTCCCGCTTCAAAAAGGCGATGCGGTCGCCGTTCGGAATGAAGCAGATGTCCTGGCTTTCCCGTTTGTCGGCGGTGGGCAGCCCCATCTCCGCGGCCAGCCGGCGCGTCTCGTCCTTTGCCAGATGACCGACCGGAAACAGGATGCGCGCCGCCTGCGAACGACCGGTGGTGGCCAGAAAATAGCTCTGATCCTTGCGCCGGTCGCGCCCCATGAACAACCGCACGCCGGATGCGTCATCCATGCGCCGCACATAGTGCCCGGTGGCCACAAACGCCGCGCCCAGCTCGTCCGCCGCCTCGAGCAAGGCGCCGAACTTCACGAAACGATTGCATCGCTCGCACGGGTTCGGCGTGCGACCCGCGGCATAATCGGCCACGAACGGCGCCACCACCCGGTCCCGAAACGTCTTGCGCATGTCCATGGCATAAAACGGAATGCCCAAGGCATCGGCCACGCGCCGCGCGTCATGGGCATCGTCCAGCGAACAGCAGGAGCCATGCCCGCGCACATCCTCGCGCGAATAGTCCCAGACATGCAGGAACACGCCCACCACATCCGCGCCGGCCCGGGCCAGCAGCCCCGCCATCACCGACGAATCCACCCCGCCGCTCATCGCCGCCACCACGCGCACGCCGGCCAGCGCCTTCAAATCGAACGCCGCCGTCTCACCGTTCTGTTTCGTTGCACCCATGAAGCCATGGTATCAAAAGCGCGGGCAGGCACCAACCCTGGGCGCACCCGATCAGACAATGCGGCGCGGCACGGGCAGCGAAAGCCCCATCGCACGGCGCATCAGCATGTCCTTGAACACACCGGCATTGCCGACCAGCCGCATGCCGGCGTTTCTGATCCAGCCAACGCCCGGCAGGCGGCTGGCGAACAGGTGGTGAAACGCCTCCATGCCGCCCAGCACGCCCAGCACATCCGGCATGCGCGCACGCAGGTATCGCTCCAGCACGGGCATGCCGCCCCAGTCTTCGCCAAACCTGCGGGCATCGGCCACTTCCTGCGCCAGCACCATCGCATCGCGAATGCCGAGATTCACGCCCAGCCCGGCCAGCGGATGCACCTGATGCGCCGCATCCCCCACCAGCGCCAGCCGCGGTCGCACCACATGCCGCGCCAGCTGGCTGCGGAGCGGAAACGCCACCCGCCGGCCCACCTCCCGCAGCGACCCCAGCACCGGCCCGAAGGCCCGCTGCAACGCATCGAGAAAACGGGCGTCATCCAGCGCCATCAATCGCGCCGCTTCCTCATCCTCCACGCTCCAGACCATCGAACACATATCACCCGCCAGCGGCAACAGGGCCAGCGGTCCGGTGGGCAAAAACCGCTGAAACGCCCGCCGGCGATGCGGCAGCGCCGGTCGCACCGTCGCCACGATGCCCTGCTGGCCGAAACGATGCGACCACACCGGAATGCCGGCGCGGGCCCGCAGCCACGAACGCCCGCCGTCCGCGCCCACCACCAGCGGCGCGCACAGCCGCTTTCCATCTTCCAGCGTCACCTCGACCGCGCGCGCGCGCCAGCGCACATCGGCCACATGCGCCGGGCACAGCAACGTCGCCTCCGGCATGGCTTCGAGCGTGTCGCGCAAGGCGCGGGTCAGGGCGCTGTTTTCCACCACATACCCCAGCGCGTCCAACCCCGCCTCGGCGGCCTCGAAACGGATGCCTCCGTCCCGCTGATCGTCCCACACCCGCATGGTCTCGATGGGTTCCGCCCGATCGGCCACGCGCTCCCACGCGCCCAGTCCATCGAGCATGTCCGCCGTGCCGGCCACGATCGCGGACACGCGGCAATCGCGCCCCAGCGAACGCCGGGGCGCAGGCATCTCGCGCTCCACCACCGTCACACGCATGCCGGCTTGCCCCAGCCCGCAGGCCAGCGCCAGCCCCACCATGCCGCCGCCGATCACGATGACATCGGCACCGACATCCCGCGACACCCGCCGCGCGCTCATGCCGCGGGCTCCGTGTTCGCGCCCGCGCCCAACCGACGCGCCTGCGCCAGCCCCGTCGCGCGGCGCATCAACCATCGCTTCAGCGGCGGCAGCGCCTGCATGCACGCCAGTCCCGCGCCCCGGGCCAGGCGCAATGGCGTCAGGTCGTTGGCAAACACCGCATTCAGCCCCTCGGTGAATGCGGCCACGGCCAGATTGTCCGGCCACCGGCGCCAGGCGTACTCCTCCAGCACAATGGGCGCGCCCGTATCGCGCCCGGCTTGCCTGGCGCGGGCCAGGGCACCGGCCAGCACGGCCACGTCGCGCAACCCCAGATTCAGCCCCTGACCCGCCACCGGATGCAGCGTGTGCGCCGCATTGCCGATCAGCGCCACCCTCGGCGCGGTCAGGCGCGCCGCCATGCGAAACTCAAACGGAAACACCGCACGCGGCCCGGTCTCCAGCAGACCGCCGAGCCGTCGCACCATCGCCGCGCCCGCATCCCGCTCCAGCGCGTCCAGAAAACCGGCGTCGTCCAGCGCCATGACCTCGGCGGCGCGACGCGGCGGCAATGTCCAGACAATGGACATCCGCGCCGCATCCAGCGGCAGAAAGGCCAGCGGCCCGGATGGGCGGAAGCACTCGAAGGCCACGCCCTGGTGCGGCAGGCGCGGCCGCACCGAGGCCACGATGCCAAAACGATTGTGATCCTGGCCACGGCAGGCGATACCGCACATCGCGCGCAGGCGGCTGTCCGTGCCGTCGGCGACCACCAGCAGCCGGGCAGACAGCCTCGATGGCCGGCCGCCCCGTCCGGGCCGCCGCACGGTCAGGTGCACGATCGCTTCATCCACCGCCACGTTCTCGACCCGCGCCGGCGCGCGCAGGGCCACCGCATCCGGCATCGCCGCATACAGCGCGCGCAGTATCGCCGCGTTGCGCGCCACATGGCCCAGTGCCTCCACGCCGGCATCGCGCGCTTGCATCCGCACACGCGGCGGCATCCCCGGCTCCAGCACGCACACCTCGCGGATGGGCGCCGCGCCATCCCGCGCGATGCGCTCCCATGCGCCCAGTTCATCCAGATAGTCGCAGGATGCGCGCGACAGCGCGATCACCCGTTCGGGCCCGGCTTCGTCACCCGCCTCGCCGGCGGCCGGCTCCCTCGGTTCCACCAGCGCCACGCGCAACCCCGCCCGCGCGCATGCCACGGCCAACGCCGCGCCTGCCAGACCGCCGCCGGCAATGGCCACATCGTGAATGCTCGCACGCGTCATCGCCGCTCCCGTTGCCATGCCATGCCCGGATGTTTGGCGCTGCCGGGCGATTTTGCAACCCCCGCCCGCCAACGACCGATCCCGCCGGCAAACCTTGACAGCCCGAAGCCGCAAGGCAAGGCTTCGCGCCGTTTCACGCAGGCGCGCGATGCCGGGATGGTGAAATTGGTAGACACGCCAGACTCAAAATCTGGTGGCCGCAAGGCCGTGCCGGTTCGACTCCGGCTCCCGGTACCAGTTTGCATTTCCCTGTCTAGGCCGGAGCCAGATGCTCCCCTGTGGTGTCCAGCGGATCCTTCGCCAGCGCCGCGCGCAAAAAGGCCACGAACTGCCGATAGAGAAACGGCTTCTCCAGCACCCGCAGCCGCCGACCGGGAAATCGCCGTTTCAAATCGTGCCGGTATCCGGTGATGAACACCACCGCGTCCAGCAGGTGCGGCTTCTCCCGCATCAGATAGTCGTAGATTTCGTCACCGCCGAGCTTGGGCATGCGCACATCCAGCACGATCAGGTCGTAATATTCGCCGGACATGCTGAGCTCCAGCACGCCCTGCGCCGGATCGGTGAGCCCGCGCACCTGCATATCCACGCCCTGCTCGCGCGCAAATCGCTCCAGAAACACGCGCAGGATGCGCTGAATGTGATCCTCGTCCTCGATCAGCAGCACCCGCATGTCCGTCGTCCGCCTCGTTTGCGCTTCCACCCCGCCTCATGTCGCATCAGACGGGACGCTATCGCTCAAACGCCCCCGTTGTCCACCACCCCGTTGTTCGATGCCCCTTGGGATGATGCTTCGCCGCCATCGCACATCATCTCGCGCAGCAGGCGATCCAGTTCGTCCATCCGCCAGGGCTTGCGCAGCAGGCGCACCGCGCCCGAGGTCACCAATGGATCCTGCGCCAGTGTGTCCGACATCTCATAGCCGCTCATCAGCGCCAACCCCACATCCGGCGCGGACATGTGGATATGACGCGCCACTTCCAGCCCGTCGCGCTCCGGCATCACCTTGTCCACAAAGGCCATGCAAACACGGGCCCGATGCTCGCGGAAGACCCCCAACGCCTCATCGCCGTCGCCAGCCTCCAAAACCCGGTATCCCGCCTCCTCCAGCACCTCGCGCAACACCTCGCGCATGGGCCGGTTGTCGTCGGCCACCAGCACCACGCGCCCCTGGCCCGGCATCAGCCGCACCGCGCGCAAGTTATCCTCCGCGCCGGATGCTTCCTGTTCGGACAACATCGGGAAAAACAGCGAAAAGGCGCTGCCGCGCCCGGGCTGGCTCTCCACCCGGATGCAGCCCTGATGCATCTCCACGCAGCCCAGCACCATCGGCAGGCCCAGCCCGGTGCCGCGATTGAGCTGCTTGGTGGTGAAATACGGCTCGAAGATGCGCGCGCGCACCTCGCCGGTCATGCCGCAGCCGTTGTCCTCCACCCGCACTTCCACACA